>SPBQ01000024.1 GCA_004525875.1 Myxococcales bacterium | reverse complement strand
GCGGATCTGGTCGTCCTGGCGGCACCCGTCGATACTTGTGTCGAATTGCTGGCGACGGCCGCGAGCGAGACGTCGCAGACCTGCGTTGTCACCGACGTCTGCAGTGTGAAGCTGCCCTTGTGTGAGCGTGCGGCCCAGGTCTGCATCGAGGCGCGTTTCGTCGGCGCGCATCCGATGGCGGGGTCGCATCGTTCGGGCGCGGCCGGTGCCGATCCGGACCTGTTCCGCGATCGCGTCACCGTGGTCGTCGAGAGCGGCCGCGCGCAACACGATGCTCATGTGCTCGTGACTGCGCTGTGGCGCGCGGTCGGCAGTTCGGTTCTGGAGATCGGCGCCGAGGCACACGACCGCGTTACCGCGATGACGAGTCATCTGCCGCAGATGGTCGTCTTCGCGCTGGCGGCGGCCGTCGGTCGTAGCCCGGAACAGGGTCTCGTGCGAGCGTTGACCGGACCGGGACTCCGAGACACGACACGGCTGGCCGCCAGCGAGCACGCCATGTGGACATCGATCGCTCGCGCGAACCGAATGAGCCTGCTGGTCGCCTTCGACACGTTCTCGGAGGCCTGGACGGAGCTGCGAGCCGCCGTTGCGGCGGGCGACGAAGCGGCGATGATGCGCGTTATGGGAGCGGCGCGCGATGCGCGCGCGGCGATGGAGGCCGACACGAGCGGGGGCGAGGCTCAGCAGCCGGGCAATCGCGAGGGGGGCGAGTCGTGAGCGGTACGGCGACCCCTCGGGTGGTGTGCCCCGCCGGCGGGCCGCTTCGCGGCCGCGTGCGCGTGCCCGGGGACAAGTCGATCGCTCATCGCGCGATCATATTCAACGCGCTGGCACGCGGCCGCGCACGTGTTCGTGGTCTACCCGAGGGGCAGGACGTCGCCTCGTCGATCGCGGTGATGCGCGCGCTCGGCGCTGGCATCGAAAGAGGGGAGGCCGAGGGGCTGGTGATCGAGGGGACGGCGATGCGACTGCAGACCCCGGCGGACTGGCTCGATTGCGGGAATTCCGGCACGACGATGCGGCTCGTGATGGGGGCGCTGGCCGGGCAGGGCGTCGATGCGGTGCTTGTGGGGGACGCGTAGCTCGTGCGTCGGCCGATGGAGCGTCTCGCGGCGCCGCTGCGTGCGATGGGAGCGCGCATCACCAGCGACCACGGTCACGCGCCGGTGCATCGCACCGGCCAGGCTGTGCGGTGTGAGCCACGCGCTCGCGGTCGCGAGCGCGCAGGTGAAGACCGCGCTGCTGCTGGCGGGAATGCAGGCTGACGGTCGCACGATCGTTCGCGAGCCCGAACTGTCTCGCGACCATAGCGAGCGTATGCTCGGGGCGATGGGCGTAGAGCTCGTACGCGACGGTCTGGCCGTGTCGATCGAAGGACCGACCGTTCCCAACGCCGTCGACGTCGAGGTGCCGGGGGATCCGTCATCGGCAGCGTTCTTCGTCGTCGCCGCGGCGATGGTCCCGGGTTCCGACGTGATCATCGAGCATGTGTGCCTCAATCCGACGCGCGTGGGCTTCATCGAGGTCCTGCGGCGAATGGGGGCAAGTATCGAGACGACCGAGACGATCGAGGACGGCGGGGGTACGATCGGCGGTGAGCGGGTCGGCGACGTGCGCGTGCGCGGCTCGCGACTGCGTGCGACGCGTATCGACGCGGCCGGGATACCGGCGACGATCGACGAGCTGCCCGTGCTCGCGATCGCTGCCGCTGCGGCCGAGGGGGCTACGGTGGTTTGTGGCGCGTCCGAGCTAAGGGTGAAGGAAAGCGATCGGATTGCAGCGATGGCACGGCTGCTCGGATCGCTGGGCATCCGTGTGGACGAGCACGCAGATGGTATGACGATCCATGGAGGCCGCATTACCACAGGTGCAGTCGACAGTGTGGGCGATCACCGTGTGGCCATGTCGGCGGCCGTCGCGGCGCTGAGCGCGACGGGGAGTGTGGAGATCGCGGGCGCCGGCGTTGCAGCCGTGTCGTTTCCCGACTTCTACGATCGACTGGAGGGACTGTGGCAGTGAGCACGGATTGTTTCGTCGTCGCCATCGACGGTCCTGCCGGAGCCGGAAAATCGACCGTCGCGCGGCGCGTGGCCGACGCGCTGGAACTCGGCTACCTCGACACCGGGGCCCTGTACCGCGCGGTCGCGCTCGCGGCCATCGAGGGTGGAACGGCGCTTGACGACGCGGCGGCGCTGGCCGCCCTGGCCGCGGGGCTCGACGTCGAGATGCCGGCTGGATCGCGGCGGATCGTGCTGGCGGGGCGCGACGTGAGCGATGAGACCCGCACGCCGCAGATTAGCCAGGCGGCCTCGCGCGTGTCCGCCCTGCCGGGCGTGCGCTCGGCGCTGGTCGAGCTGCAGCGATCGGCCGCGCGCCCCCCCGGTACCGTGGCCGAGGGGCGTGACATGGGAACGGTGATTTTTCCGCACGCCGATTTGAAGGTCTTTCTCGATGCCAATCCGGATGAACGCGCGCGTCGACGCGCCGAGGAGTTGCGGGAGCGAACCGACGCAAAGCGCGATGGCAGCGGCGATCTGGAGAACGTCAAACGCGATATGGCCGAGCGAGACCGTCGTGATCGGACCCGAGAAGTGGCGCCACTGGAGGCAGCTGCCGATGCCCTCGTGATCGACTCAACCCTCATGGCTATTGACGAGGTGGTTGAGACCATAGTAAAGGAAGCATTCCTGCGGCGTTTACCCAAGTAACATCTACGAATTCTGGTGTTTACCCTTGAATCGGGCGTCCGGCGGCGGTATGTCGCTACATGGCGCGCGAGGTCTAGCGCCGCCATCCGCAGGAGGAACTCTTCTTAATGCTAGAGGAACGCGTCGACCACGAGGCGAAGGACCAGGAAGAATCGTCCGACCAGAGCTTCGGCGACATCCTGGAAGCCAGCCTACGGGAAGGCTCGATCCAGCAGGGCGAGATCGTACAAGGAACGGTCGTCGCCATTGACCGCGACACAGTTACCGTCGATATCGGATTCAAATCCGAGGGGGCCATCCCGCTGTCCGAGTTCACCGACGCCTCGGGTGAGGTGGCGTTGAATGTTGGCGACGACGTTGACGTGTACGTGGAGTCTGTTGGAGACGACTCGGGTCAGGTCCGGCTCTCGCATCAGCGAGCGCGCCAGTCTTCGGTGTGGCGTCACATCGAAGATGCTTTCAAGAACGGAGGCCCCGTCGAGGGCACGGTGGTCGGCCGCGTCAAGGGCGGTCTGAAGGTCGATATCGGTGTGCCTGCGTTTCTGCCGGGCTCCCACGTCGACATCCGCCCCACGCGTAGCCTCGAACGCTACATCGGCGAGCGCGCCCAGTTCGGCATCATCAAGTGTAACCGTGCCCGTGGCAACGTCGTGGTGTCGCGCAAGCTGCTTCTGGAGAAGGAGCGTGAGGCGCTCAAGGACGAGACCCTGAAGGTCCTCGAAGAGGGCATCATCCTCGAGGGCACGGTCAAGAACGTGACCGACTATGGAGCGTTTGTCGACCTCGGTGGCATCGATGGCCTGCTGCACGTTACAGATATGGCGTGGGGCCGGGTCGCTCACCCGTCGAAGGTCGTCAAGCCGGGCGACACCGTGAAGGTCGTCGTTCTGAAGTTCGACCAGGAGAGCGACCGCATCTCGCTCGGCATGAAGCAGCTGTACGACGATCCGTGGCTCACGATCGCGGAACGGATGTTCCCGGGGAGCCGCGCTCGGGGCAAGGTTGTCAGCCTTACCGACTACGGATCGTTCGTAGAGATCGAGGACGGTGTCGAAGGTCTGGTTCACGTCTCCGAGATGTCGTGGACGACACGTGTAACACATCCTTCGAAGATCGTCTCGGTCGGCGACGAGGTCGACGTCGTCGTGCTCGGTCTCGATCCGGCCAACCGTCGCATCTCGCTCGGGCTCAAGCAGATCACTCCCAACCCCTGGGAGACGCTGCCGATCGAGCACCCCATAGGCTCCAACGTTCGCGGCAAGGTCACCAGCATCACCGACTTCGGCGCGTTCGTGAACGTTGCCGACGGCATCGACGGGCTCATTCACATCTCGGACATGCACTGGACCCGCAAGGTCAAGCACCCGTCCGACGTGTTGAACAAGGGGGACGAGGTCGAGGCGGTCGTACTGAACGTCGACGTGGCGAACGAGCGTCTCTCTCTCGGGCTCAAGCAGATGGCCGACGATCCGTGGCAGAACATGCCGGCGCGTCACCCGGTCGGCTCCCGCGTGCACGGGAAAGTTACGAACGTGACTGATTTCGGCGTTTTCGTGGAGATCGAGGATGGCGTCGAGGGGATGATCCACGTTTCGCAGCTGTCGCGGGAACGGGTGGAGCATCCGCGTGATCACTTCCAGCCCGGCGCGGCGGTCGAGGCGGAGATCCTGGAGATCGACGTGCGCGAGCGCAAGATCGCCCTCAGCGTACGTTCGCTGCTCGACTCCGAGGAAAAGGCCGAGCTGCAGCAGTACATGGGCGTCGCGCGCACCGGTAGCTCGACGTCCTCGAGAACGACGCTCGGCGATCTCATCAACAAAGAACTGGAGGGGCTTGCGGGGAAGGCGGATGAGGGAATTCCGGAAAAGGGCCACGAATGACGAAGCGAGATCTGATCGACGAGATCGTGAAGCTCTATCCGACGTATTCGCGACGTGATGCCGAGGTGATCGTCAACGCGGTCTTCGACAGCATGACTGAGGCGCTCTGCAGCGGAGAGCGCATCGAGATTCGTGGATTCGGCAGTTTCGTCGTCAAGGACCGTCGTGCTCGCGAGGGGCGCAATCCGAAGACCGGCGAGATCGTTGCCGTCGCTGCCAAGCGAGTCCCGTTCTTCAAGGTGGGCAAGGAGCTCAAGCAGCGCGTTGATAACGAGCCGCATCATCACATGATGCACGAGCACGCGGAGGCCGCAGCGATTACCCGCGACGCATCGTCGGCCTGACGGCTCGGCGGTGAGGGTTCTGTGGGCGCCGTGGCTCCTCGCTTACATCGAGCAGGCGGACTCCGGGTCCGGCTGCTTCTTCTGTGATAACCCTCGACTTGAAGATCGCGGAGCACGGCGCGCCGCGCTCGTGCTGCGATCCGGTGAACAGGCGAGTGTCGTCATGAATCGGTTCCCGTATGCGAACGCCCACTTGATGGTTGCACCGCATGATCACACAGCCGATTTCGCCGCGCTCGACGCCGCAGTCGTTGCGGCGGTGCAGTCCGAGCTCCAGGCTTGTGTGCAAGTTCTCACAGAAGCGTTCTCGCCGCAGGGGTTCAACGTGGGCATGAATCTCGGGCGTGTCGCAGGCGCCGGCGTGGCCGATCATCTGCACTGGCACGTCGTGCCGCGTTGGGAGGGGGATACGAATTTCATGCCGGTGCTGGGCGAGACGAAGGTGATGCCGGAGCACATCGAGGCGACCTACGACCGCTTGCTGCCGTTGTTCGAGGAGCGCATCGCGTGAGGATCCTGCGCTGGATGACGGTCCTTCTGCTTTTTATCCTGGCGGTACTTCTCGCGCGCGAGAACGACGCGCTGGTCGACCTCGTCTACCAACCGGGCGTCCCGTTTCACGGGTTGGAGGAGCCACGATCGGTCAGGATTCCGCTATTCCTCCTCGTACTCATCACGCTCGGTGTGGGGGGCATTCTGGGAGGCGGAATGGCGTTGTTTCAGCAAACGAGCCTCAAGTTGAGGCTACGCCGCTCCGAGAAGGACAACGGTCGACTGACGAACGACGTCGCGGCCGTCCGCGAGAAGCTAGGGCTGGTTGCGGCGCAGCTGGACCAGACGCGGCGCGAGACGGCCGAGCTTCGCGGCGCACTCGGTGAATCCGGCGAGGACTCCGCGACCGAGCCTCATGAGGAGGGCGTGCCCCTTGTTGTGGAGGCCCCGGTCACCGGCGCCTCCCACGGCCGGGACTACCGTGACGACGGGGATCACGAGCTGGAACGCTCGAAGCGGAGATTCGACCCGGCGGCCGGCGAGTCGGAGATCTCCGACGAGACGGCAGCGGCGGACGAAGGCGAGCGCACGGAAGAATCACGCTGATTTTGCCCGCCCCCGCGACGGGCCCTATACTCGCCCGACCATGGCCGACCGACCTGTGACACCCGAGGCCAGGCCTGCCGAGACCACACTCGGTGCGCTCCGCGCTGCAGGCCATGAACCGCGATCGACGCGTGGGGAGATGCGAGCGAACCTCACGCGGCGCCTGGCCAGCGGCAGCGGGGGCCAGACGCCGTCTGCGCCACTGTTCGCCGGCATCGTTGGCTACGACGTCACCGTCATCCCCGAGATCGAGAACGCGGTTCTGTCGGGTCATCACATGGTGTTTCTCGGCGAGCGTGGGCAGGGCAAGACGCGGCTGATCCGGAGCCTGGTCGAGTTGCTCGACCCGTGGATCCCGGTCGTCCGGGGCTGTGAGATCAACGACGATCCGTTCGCGCCGATTTGCGCGCGATGTCAGCGAGTGCTGGCCGAGCGGGGCCAGGACCTAGAGGTAGACTGGCTGGGACGCGACAGCCGTTACGGCGAGAAGCTCGCCACACCCGACGTGGCGGTCGCCGATCTCATCGGTGAAATCGATCCGGTGAAGATCGCCGAGGGGCGGTACATGTCCGACGAAGAGGCGATCCACTTCGGTCTCATTCCGCGCACCAATCGTGGCATCTTCGCGATCAACGAGCTGCCCGATCTCACCGAGAAGGTCCAGGTAGGTCTGTTCAACTTGATGGAAGAACGCGACATCCAGATCAAGGGCCACAAGGTTCGGTTGCCGCTCGATGTAGTCGTCGTGGCGACGGCGAACCCGGAGGACTACACCAGTCGCGGCCGCATCGTCACTCCGCTGAAGGATCGGTTCGACGCTGAGATCCGCACACACTACCCACTCACGCTCGATCACGAGCTCCAGATTGCTTCGGGCGAGGTTAGACCGGAGGCGCGCGACGGGCTGCCGGTACGGCTGCCCGACTACCTGTCCGAGATCGTCGCGCGCATCACGATGGAAGCGCGCAGGGCTCCGGAAGTGTCGCAGGCGTCGGGTGTGAGCGTGCGCGTGACCATCAACAACCTTGAGACATTGATCTCCAACGCCGAGAAGCGTGCTCTGCGTTGCCGGGAACAGGAGATCGTGCCGCGCATGACCGATCTGCCCGCGCTCACCGCGTCGACGCGCGGCAAGCTGGAGTTCGAGTACGGCATGGAGACGGGCGGGGAGCTGCAGGTGGTCGAGCGAATCGTTGCGCGCGCGGTGAAGGCGGCGTTCGACGCGCGCTCGGCAGGGATCGATGCGGGGCCGATCGTCAAGTACATCGGCGAAGGCTGGGGCGTGGCCGTCTCGGACACGATGCCGGCAAGCGAGTACCTGGTGGGGATTGGCTCCATTCCCGGAATGCGCGCGGCTCTCGACGGACTCGGGGCGTTCGAGAGCCCGGGATTGATGGCGCGCGCGGCCGAGTTCTTGCTCGAAGGCCTGCACTTGAGCGAGCAGCTCAACCGCGATCGCGAGGGCGGCCGCACCACCTACAGCGCCTGAACGGCCGAGGCCGCCGCGCAGCTGAGGACCCGAGGAGCCGGAGGAAATGGTTCGTTACCGGTACACCCCCTGGGACGGCACTCAGACGGACCGGCTCGATGCTGGCAAGCTCTTCGAGCGTCTGTCCGATCACCTGTCGAGCACCGGTGATCTGGGGGACGCGCTCGATCGGCTGCTCCGGGAGGGCGTCGAGGATCGCTCGTTCCGCGTGGCGGGGCTCGACGAGATCCTCGAGGAGATCCGCAACGCAATCCAGGACCTCTACGATCGCTTCAATATCCACAATACTTTGGCCGAACATCGCGCGCTGCTCGACGCTGTGACCAGCGCCGAGCGTGACCGGTCCCCGGTGCCATCGGGCTCGGCGAGCTCCCCGACGAGTTCTGGCGACTCGATGCTGGATACGCTTCCTGACGACCTGAGCGCAGCGATCGCTCGCCTCAGCGATCATCGGTTTCGGTCCGGTGATGCGGCCGAAGGCTTCGAGCGGCTGCGCGCAGACGCCGACGACATCCGGCGGCTCTCGGATTTCCTACGTCGATACGGGAAGCTGTTCCGGGGCCGCGAATCGCTCGGTTTCGACGAAGCGCTCGAGCTGATCGACCGCATCGAGGCACTCACGCGACTCGAAGATCGCCTGACGTCGCGGGACTTCGACTCCATCGATCTCGACGAGATCGCCGGTCTTCTCGGTGACGACGCCGCCTCCGGGATCGAGAGACTCGGCGAGATGGTCACCGCCCTGGTCGAGGCCGGCACGATCCGGCCGCTCGGCGATCGCATGGTTCTCTCACCGAAGGGGGCGCGGCGCCTTGGTCAGATCGCCCTTCGTGAGATTCATCGCAGTCTCGTGCACGATGCCGGTGGCCGTCACGAGACGCCGAAACGCGGACCGATGGAGATCGTGGCCGAGGAGTCGAAGGCGTACGAGTACGGTGATCCGTTCCACATCGATGTCGGAGCCAGCCTGCGCAATGCGCTGCGCCGGAGCGTGTCGGTTCCGTTCCGGCTCGATCCGCGCGACCTCGAGGTCCACGAGTCACGTCACGCGACCCGTAGCGCGACAGTTCTGCTGCTGGACATGAGCTGGTCGATGAGCTGGGAGGGGCGGTTTGCGGCGGCCAAGAAGGTCGCCCTTGCGATGGACTGTCTGATGCGATCGCGCCACCCCCGCGACTTTTTCGCGATCGTAGGATTCTATACACGGGCGGTCCGGCTCGATCCGGCCGAGCTCGGCGAGGTGACCTGGAACATGGGGGATCCCTTCACCAATCTCCAGCACGCGCTCGCATGGGCCGCGATCTGCTGGGACGCGAGCGGGCGGCCAACAAGAGCATGATCGTCATCACCGACGGGCAACCGACGGCATACTTCGCCGACGGGAAACTGTTCTGTGAGTGGCCGATGAGTCTCGGAGGCCTTTCGACACGAGCCACGGTCGAGACGCTGGGAGAGGTGGAGCGCGTCACGCGCAAGGGCATCGTGATCAACACGTTCATGCTCGACGACAGCCCCGCGCTGAGAGCCTTCGTCGAGAAGATGACGCGCATCAACCGTGGCCGCGCATTCTACACGACGCCGGGCGAGCTCGGGCGCTTCCTGCTGGTAGACCACGTTGGTCGCAAGCGGAGGGTCATCTGAATGGCCGGTCGGCCGCACGAGCCCGAGTCATCACTGTCCACGCAGGCGGCGTCGCAGGGCCTGAGCCCCGGAGCGACGGCGAAGGCGGCGGCGCTCAGCAGCGCCAATACCTCGCCCGTGATGCGCCAGTACCTCGAGATCAAGAGTGGTCACGAGGACGCGATTCTTTTCTTCCGACTCGGTGATTTCTACGAGATGTTCTTCGAGGATGCGGAGACCGCCTCGAAGATTCTCGACATCGCACTGACGTCGCGAAACAAGAGCGACGAGCATCCCATCCCCATGTGCGGCATCCCCTACCACTCGGCTCGCAACTACGTCGCGCGCCTGCTCGAGGCGGGCGTGAAGGTCGCGATCTGCGAGCAGATCGAGCTGCCTCGCCGCGGCATCGCCCGACGTCAGGTGGCACGTGTCGTGACGCCGGGCACATCGCTCGACGAGGAGACGCTGGCGCCCGAATGCGGCAACTACATCGCGTGCCTCGTCCGCACCGCCGCCGGCTGGGCAATGAGCCGTGCTGACTTCTCTACAGGCGAGCTGCGCGTCACGGAGCTGGTGGGGCGGGCCGCCCTCGAGGACGAGCTGGAGGGTCTCGCGCCGAGCGAGCTGCTGGTCGAGGAGGGCGCGGACGCGTCGGAGCTGGAATCGCTGCGCGCGCTCCTGCCGAGATGCCTGTTCACAGAGCGTGCGGTGCGCGCCGGGGCGGAGGTCTCGCCGACCACGGCGGCGCTGCTCGAGGGGGGCGCGTTGCCTGTGGCGTGTCGCGACGCGATACGGGTCCTGTTGATCTATCTCGATGAGACCCAGGGCGGTCGCACTGCCCATCTGCGCGAGCCGGAGCTGTACGAGGCGTCGGGTTTCCTCAAGATCGACCGTGCCACCCGGCGTAATCTCGAGATCGTTGAATCGGTCGAGGGCGGCCGACGGGGGTCGCTGCTCGGGGCGGTCGACGGGTCGGTCACGCCGATGGGCAAGCGTCTCGTGCGCGAGTGGCTGCTCAAGCCGCTCGCCGACGTCGGCGCCATCGGCGAGCGTCTAGATGCCGTCGAGCTGTTTGTCGAGGACGCCTCGCTCGCGACCGATCTGCGCGAGGCGCTGCGCGGAGTCGGTGATGTGGAGCGCCTGGGAGGACGGCTGGGGTCGGGCGCGGCCGGCGCGCGCGACCTGCTGCGCCTCGCCGACGCGCTAGACGCCGTCGAGAACACGCGTGCGTTGTTTGCCGAGAAGTCGGCGAGCGGTCTGATCGGTCGGTCCGTCCGCGGTCTCGACACGCTCGATGAGGTTCGGGGCCTGGTGCGGCGGGCGATCGCCGAAGAGCCGCCGCTCTCGGTCGGCAAGGGTGCGACGATTCGGGACGGCTACCACGAGGAGGTAGATCGTCTGCGCGCCATCAGCACCGACGGTAAGGGCTGGATGACGGGGTTCGAAGCCGCCGAGCGTCAGCGCACCGGCATTCCGAAGCTCAAGGTCGGTTACAACAAAGTCTTCGGCTACTACATCGAGGCTTCGCGTGCGGCGCAGGACCGTGTCCCCGAGGAGTACGAGCGCAAGCAGACGCTCGCCAACGCCGAGCGCTACATAACGCCCGAGCTGAAGCGTCGCGAGGCCGACCTGCTCGGCGCCGAGGAGAGGCTGTCGAGCCTCGAGAGCCACCTGCTGGCGGAGGTCACCGCGGAGGTGGCGGCGCATGTCTCGACGCTGGCCCGCACCGCATCATCGCTGGCATTGCTGGACGGTCTGGCCGGTCTGGCCGACACGGCATATCGTGGTGGCTACGTGCGCCCCGACATCTGCAAGGATGGCCCTCTCCAGATCGTCGAGGGACGTCATCCGGTTGTCGAGTCGGCGCTCGGCTCCCGGTTCGTTCCGAACGATTGCGTGCTCGGTGGAGATGGCGATCGAGTGATGGTCATCACCGGGCCGAACATGGCCGGCAAGTCCACGTATCTCCGTCAGGTTGCGCTTGTGGCGCTGCTCGCGCATTGCGGTTCGTTTGTCCCGGCCACATCCGCACGCGTGCCGCTCGTCGACCGGATCTTCACGCGCATCGGTGCGAGCGACAATCTCGCACGCGGCCAGTCGACGTTCATGGTCGAGATGACCGAGACGGCGACGATCCTGTCCATGATGACCGATCGCAGCCTTGTGGTGCTCGACGAGATCGGCCGTGGTACGTCGACGTTCGACGGCATCTCCATCGCGTGGGCCGTGGCCGAAGCGATGGTGCGAGCCGGTGTGAAGACGCTGTTCGCAACACACTACCACGAGCTGGCGGGTCTGGCCTCCGAACACGACTGTGTCGGCAACTACTCGGTAGCCGTGCGTCGGTACGAGGGCGACATCGTCTTTCTCTACCGCGTAGTGGAAGGGGCGACGAGTGGCAGCTACGGCATCGAGGTCGCTCGCCTGGCCGGCGTACCCGAGCCGGTGATTGAGGCCGCCCGCAGGATGCTCGCCCGTTTCGAGAGGTCCCCTGGCCCCACGGCATCGGAGCGAGAGCAGCAGCCGAGCCTTTTCGGCCCCGCGGCCACCTCGTCGGGCTCCGGTACGTCCGAGGAGGTGGCCGCGGGGCCGAATGAGTCCGCTCGGGACGTGGATCGCTACCAGGAGGTCCTCGACCGTCTGTCGGCAGTCGAGATTGATACGCTCACCCCGCTCAAAGCTCTCAACCTCCTGGCCGAGCTGTCGCGTGCAGCGCGCGACAGCCGTTCATGCTAAAGTATCGTGGTTGGGGCGGTGCACGTGAGGGGTGGTGCGAGGCCTGACCGTAAGGCCGTTTCCATAATTTTCAGTCTTGTCGTTGTCGCCGCCGCCGTTCCGGCGCACGCGGCTGCGCTGAAGAGCATCCGCTCGTCGGCGGGTTCCGGCTACACGCGCATCGTCATCGATCTGTCGGCGCCCATCACCTACGAGTACGCCACGCTTCCGGCGACGGCCGGCAACTCGGCCCGTCTCTACGTGGATCTGCAGGGCGTCAAGCTCGGTGGCGGGGACCACGACGTCTGGATCGGAGACATGCGGGTCAAGCGGGTGCGCACCGGCCAGTTCTCGGCCGATACGGCGCGGATCGTTCTCGAGCTCGAGGGGCCGGTCACGCCGAAGATCTTCCAGCTCGAGGAGCCACCGCGACTCGTGATCGACTTGAGCGGAGTGGGTGCAGCTCCGACGGCGCGCAGCGCGCCGCACGTCGCCCCGCCGTCGCAGGGCCTTGC
>SPBQ01000204.1 GCA_004525875.1 Myxococcales bacterium | reverse complement strand
TCGGGATCTCGAGGTCGATCACCTTTCGCTCGCGCAAACGGCCTACGCCGACGCACGTGGGGCAAACGTGCTCACCGACGAACCCGACGCCCCCGCAGCTTTCGCACGTCGACATCGTGGGAACCTCGAAGCGGTTCTTCCCGCCGGCCAGCGCTGCCGAGACCGGCGACGCGAGCTCGGCGCGCACGTCGGCGCCGCGATGGTGGAAGCGGGCGTGACCGCCGGCATGCGATCGGTAACCGGCGCCGAACTGATCGCCGAACATGCTCTCGAAGAAATCCGAGAATCCACTACGGCCAAACGCCTGCTCGAATTCCTCCGGAGTCATCCGGCGCCCGCCCTCTCCCGGTGGCGGCTGGAATTCCTGGCCCTGCTCCCAGTTCTTGCCGAACTTGTCGTAGCGCTGACGCTTGTCCGGGTCGGAGAGCACCTCGTTGGCCTCGTTGACGCGCCGGAAGGTCTCCTCGGCCCGCTCGCGGTCCTCCCCCTCGGAGCGATCGGGGTGCCACTTGAGCGCCAGCTTGCGATACGCCTTCTTGATGTCCTCGGCCGACGCGACGCGCGCGACGCCGAGCACCTCGTAATAGTCCTGGAACTTCATCGCTCGACTCGGACCGTCCGTCGCCAGTCAATAGCGCATTTTCAATCGCAATGCAGAACCCGGGGATTCACGTAAGTACAAACGAGGACGACACCTCGCGTTTCCCCTCAGGCGTCTCGGTAAAATCCGCATACACCGAGCCCTGGTGCACACAGCTGTGTAAAACGCGTTGACTTGCGTGTGCCATGCCCAGAAGGTGCCGCGCAATGCGCCTTTTCCAGCATCTCGTTCGCATGCGCTCGGGCGGCATCGTAATGGCCTTCTCGCTCGTGGCCGCGCTCGCGGCCGCGGCGGCGACCGAAGTTCGGATCGACAGCAGCGTAGAGAAGCTGCTGGCGGCTCACGATCCCGCCCGCGCCATGGACGCGGTGGCCAAGGAAGAGTTCGGAAACGACGAGATTCTCATGGTCGGCTTCGACCTCGGCGCCGCCTACAGCCTCGTCGACGTCCGCAAGCTGGCTGCGCTCACGGAGAGGGTCGCGAGCCTCGAGGGCGTGCGGCGCGTACGCTCGCTCGCCAACACCGAGGACGTCCGGGCCAGCGGCGACGGGCTCGACACCTCGGCTCTGGTCGACCTGGAGACGCTCGACGAAACGTTCCCGGCGGTCCGCGACCGGGCGCGCGACCACCGCCTCTACGACGGGCTGCTCGTGTCCGAGGACGGCCATACGCTCGGCATGATCGTCTATGCCGACAACGAGCACTCCAACAATCAGCACCTCAGTGCGCTCACGGCGACGATCATAGAATTCATCGACGCCGCGGCGCCGCCGTGGATAGCCTACTACGCTGGTTATCCAGTGACGGCTCTGGAGGCCAACCGCATCGTCAAGCGCGACCTCGGATTGCTCACGCCCGTCGCGCTCGTGGCCATCGGCCTGATCCTCTACCTCTTCACGCGCCGGCTGTTCCCGATCGGCTTGTTGCTCGTGCTGATCGCGTGGGTAGAGATCGTCGGCCATGGGTGGCTAGGGCTTACCGGCACGCCGATCAATGTCGTCGTCTCCGGCTTGCCGACGATGCTCATGGCGACCGCGGCCACGTACGTGATCTACGCAGTCGGCCTACTCGCCCGGGTGCCCGCGCAGGAGCAGCCGGGTGTGGCCCTGGTTGCCATGCTCTTCCGACCCGTCCTGCTCTCGAGCCTGTCGACGGGCATCGGCTTCGCGTCGCTGCGAATGATCGACGTCGAGGCGATCGGCGACCTCGGCACCGCGATGGCTGTCGGCATCGCGGCGGCCGCCGCCGGCACGCTGCTGCTGCTGCCGGCACTGGTGCAGCGATCCCATCTACACCTGACCGAGCAGCGTGTGGTCCGCCTCGATCGCGTCTCGCTGCTGGGCGTGCGACTGGCCACGCACCCCTGGCGTGTAGTCATCGCGACCGCGGTGCTGCTGGTGGTGGCGATTCCCGGCGTCGCACGGCTGACCGTCCACACCGACACACTGCAGTACTTCGCCGACGACAACCGCGTGAGGGCCGGGGCCCGCTTCTTCCAGCAGAACCTGTCGAGTGGCTTCCTGCTCAACGTGGTCCTGCGCGGCGATGAGCGCGGCCGCGCGACGGACCCGGACGTCCTGACTTTCGCCGATCGGCTCGCCGCCGACCTCGAGAGCAACGGCCACGTGCACCGTACGATCTCGATGCTGGACTACTTCTACCTGATGGATGCCGCGCTACGGCCCGGGCACGAGCCGAGAACGACACCAGCCAGCCGCGAGGCGGCCGCCCAGTACCTGCTGCTCTACGAGTCGGGGGGCGACCCCGACGACTATGAACGCTACATCAACTTCGACCGTTCGGCGCTCAGCATGATCGTCAGCATCGAGGGAGGCTCTCGCGTATATCTGGACGCCGCCGATCGCATCGACGACCTCGCCGCCTCCTGGGCGCCAGAGGGCCTCGAGGTCGCGACGCTCGGCACCACGTTCCTCTACTCACGCGCGATGGACGGACTGACGCGCGGCATGTTACAGGGGCTGGCAATGGCCGCTGTCCTGATCGGGATCGTGATGCTGGTCGGGCTACGATCGCTGCGCCTGGCGGTGATCGCAGCCATCCCGAACCTGACACCGCTGGTGCTGTGCGGCGGCGCCCTCGGCTATCTCGGCGTACCACTCTCGATGGGAACGAGCCTGGTCGGCTGCATCGCGCTTGGCCTGGCGGTCGATGACACCGCCCACGTGCTCGGCCATCTCGACGAGGACCGCTCGCCCGAGGAGATCTACCGCCGCGTCGGGCCAGCGCTCGTTCTGACCACGGTCGCGCTCGGTATCGGGTTCTCGGCTCTGATGCTGAGCGAGTTCCAGTCGGTCGCAGCGCTCGGCGCGGCGGTAGCCGCCACGCTCGCGGTCGCGCTGATCGCCGACGTCGTTCTGCTGCCGTCGCTACTGGCTCTGGCCGGCATCCGGCTCCGTGATCCCGACGTCACGGCCGAGCGCGTTGCGCTGGAAACGGCTCCCGGGCTCGAGAGCCGCGATCGCGCCGCCTGATCGCTGGCTGCGTCTTCCCGTGCCCACCGTCAGGTGCCGGGACCCGCGCTCGGCGTACCGCTTTTGGCCTCGAACCGTAGGACTTTGTAGCGCGTATCGGAGAACGCAGTCTCGCACTGGGAACGGGTGAGCGTGCGGCCCGCTTGCATGGTAACGAAGGCGGTCTTATCGCCGAAGTCCACCTCCACGCCAGCCACGCCCTCGATCGAGCTCAGGTGGCTGCGAACACGCGCAGCGCAACCCGAGGGTCAAGTCATGCCTCCGATCACGAGATCATAGCTGCTGCCGGCCGACGCGCCGGGCTCGCCCGCCGGCACCGGCTCCGCAGCGCCCAGCATGAAAACGGCGAGCAGGCCGGCGGCAGCGATCTGGGTAGCAATTGTCGACATCCGAATGCCTCCTGGTGGGCTCAGCGAACCTGCTACCACGCTAGCACGACGGACGGGATTGTGTAGCCGTACGACTGCGAGGCCGATCACGTCTCACCGCCACCAGCTCTGCAGCATCTGCACATAGTTCGCGCGCTCGTAGGCGCGCGGGTTCGGGCAGCGCAGCAGGCCCATGCTTCCCTGCATCTGCGCGAGCGACTCGTACCCCTGCTCCTCGAGCCAGGCCGAGAGCTCCTCGCGGACTTTGGCCAGGTGGCCGGGGCCGTGTATGAGCAGCGCCGACACCATCTGGACGGCATGGGCGCCGCACATCACCGCCTTCACAGCATCGACGGCCGTGTGAACGCCGCCGGTAACGGCCAGAGACGCTTCGAGCCGCCCGGAGAGGATCGCCAGCCAGCGAAGGCGCGGTAGCAGCTCCGCGGAGCTGGAGAGCTCGAGCGCGTGACGGACCTCGAGGTTCTCCACGTCGATGTCAGGCTGGTAGAAGCGGTTGAACAGCACCAACCCGTTGATGCCGATGGCGTCGAGCTTGCCGGCAAGGTTGGGCAACGACGTGTAGTACGGCGACAGCTTGACGGCGACGGGGATCGAGACCTGCTTTCGCACCATGTTGCAGAGCTCGACGGTGTCGGCCTCGAGCCGGCCCGCGTCGACGTCGACGTCGGTCGCGACCGCGTACAGATTCAGCTCGAGCGCGTCGGCGCCGGCCTCCTCGATGAGCCGGGCATGCTCGACCCAGCCGCCGAGCGTCGTGCCGTTGAGCGAGCCGATCACCGGGATCGACACGCTATTCTTGATACTCGCGAGCAGCTCGAGGTAGTCGTCGGGGCCAAGGACGAAGCCCTCCGGGTCCGGCAGATAGCTCATCGCCTCCGAGAACGATTCGGCGTGGAGCTGACGCGCGTCCTGGGCGTCGAGCTGCTCGCCGAGGAGCTGCTCCTCGAACAACGAGTGCATGACGACGGCGGCGGCTCCCGCATCCTCGAGACGACGGACGCTGTCGAGCTCGTGGGCCAGCGGCGAGGCGCCGGATATGAGTGGGTGTGGAAGATCGAAGCCGAGATAACGGGTCGAGAGATCCATCATGGATAGCCTCCGAGAGTCGGACTGCCTCGCGTTTTACTCGTCGGCATCCAGGACGTGGATGCCGGCGAGTTGCCGGTACAGGTCGAAGCGGCGGGCCGCATCGGCGCGCGCCGAGCCGATCAGCCGCTTGAAGCGCTCGGGGTCGACCTTGCGCGCGATGTGGAAGCGCGCCTCTCCGCGCAGGTACTCGTTGATGCTCGTCGTCGGCGCGCCACAGTCCAGGTGCAGCGGCGGCTCGCCGGCCGCGGCGCGCTCGGGGTCGAAGCGATACAGCGGCCACACGCCGGACTCGACGGCACGCTTTTGCTGGCGCGCTCCGAACGACAGGTCGTAGCCGTGCGCGATACAGTGCGAGTAGGCGATGATGAGCGACGGGCCCGGGTAGGCCTCAGCCTCGGTGAACGCCTCGACCGTCTGCTGGTCGCGAGCGCCGAACGCGACGCGGGCGACGTAGACGTTGCCGTAGGTCATGGCCATGAGGCCGAGGTCCTTCTTGGCCAGCGGCTTTCCGCCGGCGGCGAACTTGGCCACTGCTCCGCGCGGGGTGGACTTCG
>SPBQ01000514.1 GCA_004525875.1 Myxococcales bacterium | reverse complement strand
TCGAGCATCCGATCGAAGTCCTCGCGCTCGCGCAGGTCGACGGCCCGGTCGAGCTGCTCCTGCAGGACGGTCTCGTCGGGGATCGCCGTTTCGTCCGTGACGAACCACTCGCGCGGCGTCGATTCGACGCCGGCGCCCTGCACCGCGCGCACCGGGAACGGCGGCATCGCGAGCGCGGCCATCAGGAGCACCGCGAGCAAGGCAAGCCCGGCGGCGCCGCGCTTTCGCGTCGGTCGCGGGCTCGGCATCTGGCAGGCAACCTCGGGCATGAACGCGATCCCCGGCGGGAACGGATCGCAAGATACACGATGTCGGTCGGTATCGAGAGCCCCGGTCCGTTCGCCATATCCGCCGAGCGCCGCCACAGTGCGGCCCCTGGAGCCAGCGACGGATCCGTGTACCGGGTAGAGCTGATTTCGTCGTACTTTCCCGCGCTGCGCGAGGCCGCGGAGCACGAAGAACCCCGCCGCACCAGGACTTTTCAGGAGCTCCGCGACGGGTCCCGCTGTTCAACGGGATCGTGCCCGTGGGCAAGGTCCGCGTGATCTGCGCGCGGGACTGCTGCAACATGAACGAGTACAACGAAAATCCCCTGGCCACCGCGCAGACAATCGATACCGACGGCTGGCTCGAGACCGGGGAGTACGGGGACCGATGATGGATTCAGCGAGCGACGCGATCACCTTCACCAATCCATCGAGCCTTGCGTGGCCACATCTCGGCCTCGAGCTCGTGGTCTATCTCGGTTTTGCGCTGACGGTTCGCCACGCGCTGGGCGAGTACCGCCGTGGGAACGGCTTCCACGCGTTTCAATGGGTCGTGATCTTCATCTACGGCCTGATCATGGAGCTGGTCTCGTTCAACTTCATCGACAACTACGCCCACGCGACGTTCACGGTGCAGTTCTATCACGGGCTGCTCCCGCTCTACGTCACGTGCATCTACGTGGTGTTCCACTACACCGGCATCAAGCTAGTGGAACGCCTGCGCCTGCCGACGATTCAGGAAGGACTGCTCTGCGGCCTGGCCATCATGGCGATCGACGTTCCGTTCGACACACTGGGCGTCGATGCCGGCTGGTGGGTCTGGAAGGACAACTCGGAGATCGCGCTGCACGCTCGGCTGATCGACGCGGTGGCGACCCGCTTCTACAACGTGCCGGTGACGAGCTACTACTGGTACCTGATGTACGGGGCCCTGCTGGCGATGTTCTGCCGCACCGCTTACCCCTGGGTGCAAAACAGATCTCTGAGCGCTCGTCTCGCGGCGGCTCCACTGGTGAGCGTCTCGGTGTTCGTTGCGGGCGCACTTGCGTTCGAGCTCATGCTCTGGACGCCGGCCCGGTTCGGCATCGGTCACGGCACCAGCGTGGCGGTGTACCTCGGCGTCGTGTGGTCGTATGCGCTGACCGTGCGAGCGCCCACTGCGCGGCCGATTCCAGGGTGGATCGTGTTCAATGTAGGCCTCTTCTACGCGTTCCACCTCGGATTGCTCCTCTCGCTGTGGGCCGGCGGCGGCCTCGAAGCCCCGGCGGTCAAGCTCTCGCTCGTCCTCCTGGCGGCAACCGGCCTCACGCTGCTGTCGAAGTTCTTCCCGCTGCGAAGCGGTGGGCGCGCGGCCGCTCCCGCGCCGGCGAACGCGGCCGTGGTGAGGTCGCTCAGGAGAGCGTAGGCCAAGGTGGAGAACGGTGACGAGCCCCCATCGGGGGCGCTCACCGTCCGCTTTTTATCCGGAATATCCGTTGACGAACCATCCGTTTCTGGCGTAGTAGCGTAACAAGGATCGTTCCCTGCCCCGCATCGTGCAGTCAGCCCACGTCGCCCTCGGTGAGGACGACGCTGCCTGCGGGGAAAAGAGATCCGCTCCCGGCACAGCGCCGGGGTCGGATCATCACCCAATCGGGCTACCAGAGCACGGGAGGATGAAGATGAACCGAGCTCGCTTCTTGGTTGCCGCCTGCGCCGTAACCACCTTCGCCACCATCGTTTCAGTCAGCCCCGCGGCCGCCGCCAAGGACCTCCTCGACGGTCGCGATGGCGCCTGCATCCACCGTTGCCTGCTAAGCGCGCACGAAGCCTACGACGACTGCGTCACGGCGGGCGGTGATCCGGTGGCCTGCAAGACGGCCGCTCACGAGGGATTCACCGGCTGCATAGCGACCAACTGCGAGCCGCCGATCTGCGAAGCTCGCTGCGGCGGCCACGCCGACGGGCTCGAGAAACGTTGCCTCGATGCCGGTGTGGCTGCGGATCGCTGCGCGGCTCTGTCCGACGAAGCCGAGTCGCGCTGCATCGCGGCCTTCTGCGTCAGCGACACACCGCCATGCCAACGGCGTTGCCTGCGCTGGGGGCACCGCCGGTACCGTCAATGCGTGGCCGGGGGTGGCGCTCCGGAAGAGTGCGCGATACGTGCCCGTCAGGCGGTGGCCGACTGTATCGACCGGCACTGCACCTCCCCCACGTGCGAGGAGCGCTGCAAGCTCGTCGCTGGCACCGTCCTCGACGAATGCATCG
>SPBQ01000146.1 GCA_004525875.1 Myxococcales bacterium | reverse complement strand
GATCTTGCGCAGGCGCGGAACCGACAGGTAGACCTCGACGTCGCGCGCACGCAGATGCCGGGCATGCGAGGTCAGCGCGTAGATCTCGAACGCCACGTCCGTGTTCAGGCCGAGCAGCACACCCGGATTCGCGACGCGCATGCCCGCATCGTATGCGCGATCGAAGTTCCCGAGACGGCGCTCGAAGTCGGCGCGCGGGTTGTCCGGATCGGCGCCCATGAACTTCGCGTACGCCTCGCGCGAGTAGGTCTCCTGGAACGTGCACATCGTGACCTTCGGGGCGATGGTGCCGTCCGCGTTGCGCTCGATGCCGTTGAACAGCCGATCGAACTCGGCTGGATCCAGCGAGCCGATATTGATCAGGACGTGACGGAAGCCGAGGTCCTGGGTGGCACGCAACGCGCGGTTGACGACGTCGATCGCCCAGTCGCGTCGCTCGCGCCGGTACTCGCCGGTGAGCAGGGCAACCGCGTGCATGCCGCGCTCGACGAGGACTCGAAGCTGCGCCTCGACCGATGCCGGGTCGGCCGTCTCGCGCGTCAATGCGCGATTACTGCGACGCATGCCGCACATCCGGCACTCGGCATCGCAGGTGTTGGTGATGTAAAGAGGCGAGAACGTCTCCAGCGCCGTGCCGGCACGACGGCGAACCGCGCGCGCGGCCTCGAGAAGACGCACGGTGGACAGCGGCGAGTACCACAGGAGTGCCACGTCGTCGGCATCGAGCCCTTCGCCGGACCGTGCCCGCTCCAGCATCGCTTCATGTAGATCGCAGTCGACGCGCTCGCGCGCGCGCCGCAGAGCGGTCTGGACAACGCCTTGTTCGAGAATGAAACCGCTCACTCCTTCGCTCCCCTCACCGCTCGGTCTCGTAACTCGCGCCTGACTGCTAGTCAATGCGGTCGAATTCCGCCATGCTCGGCCGGTCCTTGGCAGCGTCCGTCATCCAGAACATGACCACCTTCCGCCTCCTCAGTCCGTGACCGGAGCCACTCACAGGCACGCGCTCAGCGTCGACGTCGAAGACTGGTATCACGACGCAGGCGAGCCCGTCCAGTCGCCGCGCCGCGGCCGCGTCGAGGCGAACGTCGATCGACTCCTCGAGCTGTTCGCGCGCCACGATGCGCGTGCGACGTTTTTCTTCCTCGGCGAGGTCGCCGAGCAACACCCCTCGCTCGCGCGTCGCGTGGCGGCCGCCGGTCACGAGATCGCCAGCCATGGGCATCGCCATCGCCGGGTGACCAGCCTTCTTCGCGAGGAGTTCCGCGCCGACGTCACGCGATCACTGCGCGTGCTCGAGAACATCACCGGGCGTCGCATCGCCGGCTACCGCGCGCCCTACTTCAGCATCAAGTCGGGCGTTCGCTGGCCGGTGGAGACGCTGGCCGAGCTCGGCCTGGACTACGACTCGAGCATCCTGCCGATCGACCGACCGCCGGGTCTGGCGCTGGTCTGTCCGCGCGTGCCGTATCGGCTGGAAAGCGGCATCGTCGAGATCCCGATCGCCATCCTGCGCATGCTCCACTTCTGGCACCTGCCGCTTGCCAGCGGCGCGGGGCTTCGCATGGTGCCCCGCGGGTTGCTCTATCGCTGCCTGCGTCGCTTCGAGCGCGACGTCGGTTCGGGCGTGTTCTACCTGCACCCGTGGGAGCTCGACGTCGATTCACCCACGCGCCCGGCCGCGGGTCGCTGGATGCTGCGCGTCGGACGCGCGCGTCTGGCCATGCGACTCGAGGAGTTGCTCACCAGTCACCGCTTCGGACCGATCGAGGAGGTCTTCCGCGCCCACCTCGAGCCCGGCGCCGAGGCGGCCGCGTAGCCGCGCGGGAGCCGCGCAGCATGCGACCTCGCGACGGGTTGTTCCTCGGCCTCGGCCTCGCCGGCTTCGCCCTCCTGGCCTGGCAGTTCGGCTTCGCCGGCGTGGCGATGGCGTTCGAACGATTGCGCCCGCCGGTCCTCGTCCTCTACATGGTCGTGGCCGCAGCCGTGTACAGCGGCTACACGCTGCGCTGGCTGCTGGTATCACGGGCGCTCGGAGCGCCGAGCCATTTCGGTCGTTTGCTCGGCGCGCGGCTGTCGGCGGACGCGGTCGGCTCCCTGCTGCCAACCGCGCGCATGGCCGGCGACCCGCTGCGCGTGGCACTGCTGGCCGGGCCCGAGCTTCGCGGCACACTCGCCACCGCCTGCGTGGCGACCGATCGTATTCTCGAGCTCATCGGCAACATCTTCGCGGTGACCGTGTACCTGAGTCTGTTCTCGCTGCATCACACGGCCGGCGAGCGGGAATCGGCCGCTCGCGTGATGATCCCGGTGATGCTGTTCCTGCTGGCGGCACTCGCCGTGCCGCTGATCATGCTCGGCCGCGGACTACGGCCGCTCGCTTTCGTCGAGCGGCTGGCCGCGAGGCGGCCCGGCGTACGCCTGGCCCGGTATGCGAAGCTGGTGACGGAGACCGAGAACCATTTGGTCATCTTCTTTCGAGAGCATCCCGTTGTCTTCCTGGCGGGATTGATGCTGAGCCTCACCGTCGAGGCGATGATCGTGCTCCAGTACTGGCTGTTACTCGCCGCCTTCGGTATCGACGTCGATCCGACCACGCTGCTGGTCGCCATCGCGCTCACCGGGGCGGCGCACGTAGTGCCGACACCGGCGGGCCTGGGCGCGCTCGAGGGCGCGCAGGTCACGCTGTTCGCGGCCACGGCCGGCCAACCGGCGCTCGGGTTCGTAGTCGCGGTCGTCATGAGAATCCACGAGACCCTGTGGATCGGTATCGGCCTGACAATACTCAGCGTTCGCGGCCTTCCACCCGCGCGCCTCTGGCGCAATCTCGGCAAGCGCACCGGTGAGCTCACGACGTGACCAACGGACTGCTGCTCGCCGGCCTGTTCACGCTCGGCTGGATCCCGCACTTCGTCTACCGCACCGAGGCGCTCACCGACGCGTTCGCGTCGTACAGCCGTTCCGAGCGATTCTGGGTAATCGCGGCGCCATCGATCATCGGAACGAACACTGCGATCGCCTGCATCACGCTCAGCCTTGCCAGGACGATCCCGCCGTGGAGGACCGCGCTGAGCGTCGCCGTGTTCGCGGGTGGCGTCGGTTTCTGGCTCTGGGGCCGGCGCGCGATCGCTCCCTACGCCACGCGGCGTCTGCCTGACGAGCCACCGCTGGCGTTTCGCCGCGACGGACCGTTCGGACTGGTGCGCAACCCGCTCTACTTTGGAACCATGCTCGCGGCCGTCGCGCCGGTGATCGCCGCGGCCGAGCCTTTCCTTCTCGTCCCGTACTCGGCCTGCGTCGTGGCGCTGCGCGTGCGAGCCGAGCAGGAGGAGCGCCGGCTGCACCAGCAGCTCGGCCCCGCCTACGCGCAGTACTGCGACGAGGTGAAGCGGCTCATCCCGTTCCTCTGGTAGTCGCCGGGCCCGGCCCTCCTCGTCGTCCTTGGCTCCACGAGACCGCCCGGGATACAGTCGGCGCATGGCCGCCGTCCGCGCCCGCAAGACGCTCGTCCTGTGCGAGCCTCCGTACGTATTTTGGGACCGCAGCATGGACCGCCTGCGCGAGGGCGAAGAGCCCATCCCGGGCATGGGCGTCCTGGTGCTAGCAGCCGTCGCGCGCGAGCGCGGCTACGACGTCCACCTGATCGACGCGAAGAACCAGGGCACCTCGGTCAATGAGATCGCCGCAGAGATCGCTGCCCTCGCCCCGGACTACCTCGGCCTGTCGGCGACAACGATTTCGGTGACGAACGCAGCGCTCATCGCCACCGCCGTGAAGTCGGCCCACCCCTCGGTGGTGACGATCGTCGGCGGGCCTCATGTGAGCGCGATTCCCGAGCGAACGCTGGACGCGTTCGCGGGCTTCGACTACGGCATCGTCGGCGAGGGCGAGCGGTCGCTGTTCGACCTCCTCGCGTGCCTGGAAACCCTCGATCCGGCGACCGCCGCCGGCGGCGACGCGCTCGCCGCCGTAACCGGCGCCGTCTATCGCCTAGCAGGGTCGGTGCGCGCCAACTCCGCCGCACCGTACATCGACGACCTCGACGAGCTGCCGATGCCGGCCTGGGACCTGCTCCCCGACTTCCCGCACGACTTCCAGCCGACCATCCTGAGCTATCCACGCTCCCCGGTGGCGAGCGTGATGACGTCGCGTGGCTGTCCGTTCTCGTGCGCGTTCTGCGACCGATCGACGTCGGGCAGGCGCGGCCGCATGCACAGCGTCGAGTACATCGTCGGCCTGTGCCGGCGGCTCTCGAACTTCGGCGTACGACACATCACGTTCGTCGACGACCTGTTCACCGTACGCAAGGACCGCGTGCGCGATCTCTGCGAGGCGTTCATCGGCGAAGGATTCACCTTCTCGTGGAGCTGCAACAGCCATCCGAACCTGCTCGATCTAGACACGATGAAGCTCATGAAGCGGGCCGGCTGCTGGCAGATCGCCTACGGCATCGAGTCGGGATCGCAGCGCGTGCTGGACGTCGTCAAGCGCGAGGTCCGCATCCCGCGCATGCGCGAAACGCTCAGGATGACACGCAAGGCCGGCATCCGCGCCAAGGGCTACGTGATGATCGGCCACCCCACAGAACGCCTCGACAGCCTCGCCGAGACTTCCGCGTTCCTGAAAGTAGTGGAGCTCGATCTCTGTCAGATCACCAAATTCACGCCCTACCCCGGAACACCCGCCTACCCGACGATCCTCGATCACGGCACGTTCGACGAGGACTGGGAGCGAATGAACGCGATGAACTTCGTGTTCATCCCGGCGGGCCTGAGCGAGGACGTTCTCGAATCGTACTTCGACCACATGTACCGGGCGTTCTACAGCCGGCCGGATGTCCTGTGGGGGCTGGTCCGTCTCATGGCCCAGAATCCGACCTTCATCCGGCGCTTCCTCTCCTCGGCCGCGGTGTACCTGCGCGGCAAGTTCTCGGCCGGACGCTACCGCATCGGGCGGCTGCCGCGCCGCTACCGCGCCACGGACAAGCAGCTGGCGGCCGGATAGACGCCCCGAAGCCTTGCGTGCCGGAGGCCGTGTGTTAGAAATCCGCGCCCATGACGTCCGGTGCACGAAGCTTCTTCAACCGGTTGATCTTTCGCTCGATGCTCTTCGGCTGCGCGCTGATCGCGATCGGTATGTACCGGTTCTCGAGCGACGAGACCGCTGCCTGGCGTTTCGCCAAGGCGCGCGCACGCACGCTTGCACGGCTGCTCGGTGTCCGCGTCCACGTGAGCGGCCTCGAGCACCTCGAGAGGTTCGGCGACGGGCCGTTCGTTTACACGCCGAACCACCAGAGCCACTTCGACATCGCCGCCCTGCTCGGCTACCTGCCGGGCATCACCTGTGTCGCGACGAAGAAGGAGCTATTCGCGGAGCCCGTGCTGGGCCTCGTCCTCAAGACGATGGGCCTGATTCCCGTCGACCGTGACGACCCGGCGGCCGCCAGCGAGCTGCTCGAGGGCGTCAAGGCGAACCGACAGTCCACAGTGATCTTCCCCGAGGGCACGCGTAGCCGCGACGGTCGTTTACTGCCGTTCAAAAAAGGCGCGTTCGTCGCGGCCATCGACCTGCAGATCCCGGTCGTTCCGGTGGTGTGCACGGGCGGAGCGAGCGTCATGCCCAAGGGCAAGTACCTCTCGATCGAGCCAGGCGACGTCGAGTTGCGCATTCTCGAGCCGATCTCGACCGAGGGGATGACCTACGAGGACCGCGGCGCGCTACTCGCGACAGTGCGTGAGCGCATCGCCAGCGAACTCGGGGAAGAGCGCTGTGCGAATCTGCCAGGTCGGTCGGACTCGGCGGCCGCCTAGCCTCCAGCCGCCATCGCCGGATCATCCGGATACAGCCAGCGCTCGACGGCGACAGCCTCGGCCCTGTCCTCCCTCAGCATCAACCGCTGGTCAGCGGAGACCCCCGCCAGCTCGGTGACCGTGCCCGACGGCCAGTGCACGGAGACGTCGACCGTCCGTGCCTCGCCCAGACCGAAGTGCTGAACCAGCGAGGACGCCGAGAGATAGCCCGCGCCCAAGCTCACGCGCCGCGACTGCCGGAGCCCTCGGCCCGGCGACGCGGTGAGATCGATTCGTGCACCGACGGCGTCCCGGTTGCTGCGCGTACCGACGAGCTTGAGCTGCAGCCAGTGGCCGCCGGCCCCCGTGTTGTGCAGCACCTGGGCCGGCTGACGGTAGTTGCGCATGACGATGTCGAGCCGCCCATCCCTGTCGTAGTCGAGAACCGACAGCCCGCGACCGTCCTCCTGCCGACCGGCAGCGTTTGTGTGGGCCACGTCGGTGAACGTCCCGT
>SPBQ01000448.1 GCA_004525875.1 Myxococcales bacterium | reverse complement strand
GCCCGCGCTGCGGCATCTCGCTGGTGCAGCAGGACCACCACGGTGTGACGATCGATACTTGCAGCTCGTGCGCAGGTATTTGGCTCGAACGCGGAGAGCTCGAGCGGATCGAGCAGCGCGACGACGAACGCTGGCCGACCACCTGGTTCCGCAGCATTCTCGACAACACCTTGCCGAAGAAGGCCTGAGGCCCGTGTTTACCGGGATCATCGAGGATCTCGGCACGGTCTCCGAGATTGCCTCGCTCGAGCAAGGCAAGCACCTGTCGGTCGATACGGTGTTGCCCGTTTCCGAGATATCCATCGGCGACAGCATCACGATCAACGGCGCGTGCATGACCGTCACCGAGATCGACCCGCGCGGATTCAGCGTGGATGTGTCGGCGGAGTCCCTTCGTTGCACCACGCTCGGAGATCTCCGCGCCGGCGATCGGGTGAACCTCGAGAGGTCGATGAGACTCGGCGACCGGCTCGGCGGACACATCGTATCAGGGCATGTCGACGGTGTCGGTCGTGTGGAGAGTGTCCGGCCGGAGGGTGAATCGTGGGTCTATCGATTCGCCGTCGCTCCGGAACTCGCGCGTGTGATGGTCGAAAAGGGGTCGGTCGCGGTCGACGGCATCAGTCTGACCTGTTTCAACTGCGGTGAGACAACGTTCGATGTTGCCGTAATATCCCACACCCACCAGGTCACGACACTAGGCACCAGAGGCGCGGGCGCGGGAGTGAACATCGAAAACGATACGCTCGGAAAGTACGTAGCGAGGCTGATAGAGCCGATGCTCTCGCGGCCCGGTTAGTCATCGCGTCGGCGAGAGTGTCTCAGCCGGTGGGCGTGTCGCGCTCGAGCGCCTGGAGCTTCTGCTCGATCCGGTGCGACATCGCAGTCAGTCGCCAAGTGTAGCCGAATAGGATGATCCACACCGCCGCATAAGCGACGCCCACGTAGGCCAATGGTGTCATGTCGACGCCCCCCCCTTGAACGATTGGTAGGATTCCTCGACCAGAAGCTCGGCGCGGGCGTCGAGTCTTAGCAGGCGGACCCGCAAGGCCCACATCCACGCGAGCAGGAGCCAGAACGTCGCGAGTGAGAGCAGGAACGCCGCCTGCATCGCAGGATCGGAGATGCCGCCCTCGGGGTTGCGAATGACCTGGGGGTGGATCGTTCGCCATAGCCGTGTCGCGAACTGGACGAGCGGGATATTGAGGGTTCCGACGATCGCCAGGACCGCGGCGTACCGCCGTCCCATCTCGTTACCCCGGGATAGTGTTCGCAGCAGCTCGTATGCGGCAAACACAGCCCACAGGATCAGGAACGTCGTCAGCCGAGCATCCCACGTCCACCAGGTACCCCAGGCCGTTCTGGCCCAGACGCTGCCGGTGACCAGCGCCATCGTCGCGAACGTCAGCCCTGCGGCCACCGCCGCGTGGGCCGCGTGATCCCATTCTTCGGCGTTCGTTTTGAGGAACACCGCGCTGGCGATTCCGGAGCCGGCGAACGCGAGTAGCGAGGTGACGGCAGCCGAGACGTGATAGTAGAAGATTCGCTGGCTCACTCCGAGCGCAGCATCGGTCGGGACCACGAAGAAGATCATGATCAGGCTCGCGATTGCGGCCGGCCCGACCAACGGCGGGATCCATTTCAGAATCTGGTTCTCTACTTGACCGAGCATATTCTTATCGGACGATCGCCGCGAATAGTGTGCGCCTCGCCGGGCGGTCAGTCTACCGAGATGAACTCGAATGCGAGCCAGCCGACGGTGACGAACATCACGTCGAACGCCAGCAAGATCGCGCCCCAGCCGCCCAGCTCGGCGAGGGAGCCGTTTCGCATGACGATGCCGGTCGCCTTAACCGCGGCGATCAGCAGTGGGATCTGCAGCGGCAGGACGATGAGCGGCAGCATCAACTCGCGCGCACGCGTACCGAGCGCGGCGAGAGCGAACAGTGTACCCGCAGCCGCTAGCCCGAGGCTGCCCGCGCCCAGCACGATGATCAGATTCACGATGTACGCCGACAGGTCGAGCCCGAACATGAGCGCAAACACCGGCAGCAACAGGGCCTCGAATACCAGCAGCAGGACAACGTTCACGAGGAGCTTGGCCAGATAGAGCGAGCCACGATCGACCGGGGCGAGGACAAGCGCGGTCATGCAGCCGTTCTCGCGTTCGATGGCAAAGACCCGACCGAGTCCCAGCATCGCGGAGAAGACGATCGCGATCCACAGCATTCCGGGCGCGAGCCGGGTCACGTTGGCGGGCTCGACGTCGATTGCGAAGTTGAAGATGAGCAAGATGACGAGCCCGAGGACGAACAGCGCGGAGATCGTCTCGCGACTGCGAGACTCCAGCAAGATGTCCTTCCAGATGACCGCCAGCATCGGTCAGCTGCCCTCGCCGGCGGTTCGCATCACGAAGCGATCGTATACCTCGCGCATGTGTCGGGGGGTGGGGATCTCGCTGCCCCCGTCCCAGGCGACACATCCTTCGTGCAGGAGCACCGCACGGCCGCACACACGCAGCCCGACCTCCATGTCGTGGGTCGTCATGATCACGGTGGTGCCCCGCTGCTGCTCGCGAGCGATGATCCGCTCGAGCAGCGCCGATCCGTGCGGATCCAGACCGGTGAACGGCTCGTCGAGAACGAGGAGCTCCGGGCGGTGCAGGATCGCTCGGGCGAGCGAGAGTCGCTGCAGCATCCCTCGGGAAAATGCGCGCACCGATCGGTTGGCGACGTGGTTCAGCTCCACCTCGGCCAGCGACTTCTCGACCGCGTCCTCCTCGACGCCGTAGAGCCGCGCGTAGTAACGGAGGTTCTCCGCGCCCGTGAGATCGCCATAGAGGAAGCTCTCGTGTCCGATCATGCCGATGCGTCGACGCAGAGCGGTCCCGCCCGGCAACTCGTGACCGAGTACGCGGATGCTTCCGTGGTCCGGGCGGATGAGCCCGACAACGGCTCTCAGCAGCGTTGTCTTGCCGGCGCCGTTGG
>SPBQ01000404.1 GCA_004525875.1 Myxococcales bacterium | reverse complement strand
TCCCGGCAGCGTCGATGACCAGACGTCGCCCTGCGAGTTGCGTACGCTGATCCCGAAGCCGACGAGGGTCGGGTCGAGATTCTGGTCGGTGACATCGACATGAGCGTGGATCTTGAAGGAGCCCGGCTTCCCGTTGCGCGGCAGCGTGATGGTGGCCGGGTCGCGCAGGACCTGTTTGCAAACGCCCTCCATGCAGCTGACCCCGCAGAAGGGGGTCACGGTCGTGAAGCCCTCGCAGTCCGTATCCTCGCAATCGACGTCATTGTCCGCGTCATCGTCTATGCCGTTGTCGCAGATCTCGGGACCGTCGTCAGGAGGATCACAGCCTTCGCCGAACTGGTCATCGACGATGCCGTCGCCGCAGACGGGTAGTGTGCAGTCGAGCCGGCACGCGTTCGGATCCGTGTCCGAGTTGTCGATGCCGTCGTCGCACTCTTCGCCAGGATTCTGGATACCGTCTCCGCACATCGGGATCGTCGTCGTGGTCGTTCCGGATAGCGACGTCGTGGTGACCGACTCGGTAGTCGTGGTGACCTGTTCGGTGGTCGTGGTGACCTGTTCGGTGGTCGTGGTGACCTGTTCGGTGGTCGTGGTGACCTGTTCGGTAGTCGTAGTGACGGACGTAGTCGTGGTCGGCGGGAACGTGCAGTCGGGTTCGCAGCCGTCGCCAGGTGTCGTGTTGCCGTCGTCGCATTGCTCGCCGGTGTCGGTCACGCCGTCGCCGCATGTGGGCAGCGTGCAGTCGGTGCGGCAGGCATCGGGGACCGTGTCGTTGTTGGCGCCCGCGTCGTCGCACTCCTCGCCGTCGTCGACGACGCCGTCGCCGCAGGCCAGATCGATCTCGATCTCGTCGAGCCCGCCGCTGCTGTCGAAGATGAAGCGGACCTCTGTGGCGGGCTCGGGGTCGAGGATGATGATGGTGGAGGCGGAGTTGTCACCGAGCAGCGGGAACGGGAACGTCAGCGTGGGACCGCCGACCGTATCGATCTCGACCAGGCTCGGGTCTTCGCCGGCCTCAAAGTCGATGACCCCGCGGATTGCGTAGAGCTTGTAGGGCTGGCTGAACGTGAGCGTTATGGTACCGCCGCCGGCTTCGTCGTCCGGGTCGTCGACCAGGCCGTCGGCGGGCGCTACGTCGACCACGTTCTCGGCGATGATCATGATCTTGCCCTGCGCCGTGTCGTTGCCGGGGCCGCTACCGGGGGTGCGCAGGTCGTCGTCGTCACCCGAGCACGTGCCGATGGTGCAGTCCGAGTCGAAGATGATCGCCTCGTCGGGATGACCCGGCGTGGCGTTGGCGACGGTGAACGTCGTGCCGACCGGCCAGTCGGCCGAGGTCAGGATGTGCCCGGCCGGCAGCGCCTCGAAGTCGATGACGATCGCGCCCGCGGGTGCAGCGAGCGCGAGAGTCAGAAAGCAGACGCTCCCAACGATTCGCGGTGCGGTGCCGAGGCCGGTACGGAAGCAAAGGCACAGGCGATCGAAAAATCTCATAAATGATATCCCCCCGGAGCTGAGCACGATGCGCTGGTGGAGCGGTCCGTGCAGCGATTGGCGCTCAGTATCTGTATTAAATAGCGCTCAGGTTGTCTAGGGGGGAATCTGCCTCGCTGGCGCATATGGGTGAGTTCTTCCCACGTAAAACTACGTATGCCGAAAGCCGAAGCGTCTGTCCGGTTCGAGCTGTTACGCATCCTGTCGCGACGAGAACTGTCCTGGTCGCTGGCAGCGACGGCGCGTTTCGTGTGCGTGGCGCCAGGATCCGTGCTCTGACACTGGCGCGCAGCAGACATCGGTCTTCGCGAACAGGCCGGCGAACTCGGGCCGGGCAGTGGAGGCATACATCGGATCCCCCCGCTCGCGCGGCGAAGGCATCACCCGATCGGGGCGAGGAACGCCAGGACCGGTCGGCGCCTTCCCTCAGGAAGTTCATCGGGAAGTTCAACACGGAACGCGGCGCCCGGGCCCGGGCGCCGTACCGTCGGGGGGGCAAACTTCTGCTAGCCGGCCTGCAGCGCCCGCACGATGCCGCTGACGCGGTCCTCTTCCGCCATCAGCTTCGGCGGCAGGTCGAGCAGTACGGTGTCGAAGATGCCGGTACAGCGCTCGCGCACCCGTGCGGCGAGCTCGTCGAATGTAGCGCTCACGGCCCATTCATCGAGCATGTCGTCGGTGATCTGCGCGGGCAGCTCGGTCCACTTCCCCTCGCGTGAGGGCTGGTGGAGCTTGGCGCCGACGTCCTGCCAGCCGTGATGCTCGAGCACGGTGTGGTAGGTGCGCGTGGAAGCGTAGAACGCGATGTGCTGCTTGACGGCCTGGCGCGCCTTCGCGACTGCCTCCTCGTCCGCGCCGATGGCGAGAAACGGTGCGCCCACGACATCGATGTCGGCAAGCGCACGCCCGGCCTTCTTCGCGCCGGCCTCGATCGTGGGCAGCACGACCTCGCGCGTGTAACTGAACGTACCGATCGGGTGTAGTCGCAGCCCCTCGCACAGCTCACCGCCCAGCCGCGACATGTACTTGTTCACGGCTGCGATGTAGATCGCCGGTGGCGCTTGTTCGATCGGGCCCGGGTTGAAGAACGGCGGGCACAGCGTGAAGTTGTAGTGTTCGCCCTCGAACGGCACGGCCTTCTGGCCGTCGGCAAAGCTGGCGAACATCGCCTTGACGCACTCGACGTACTCGCGAAGCCGCGGGCCCGGCCCCGCCGTCCACGGCGTGGCGTAACGCCGCTCGTTGTGGCCCTTGACCTGCGTGCCGAGGCCGAGGCGGAAACGACCGCCGGAGAAGTGCTGCAGGTCCCATGCGATCTGGGCCGTGACCATCGGGCTGCGTGGAAAGGCGATGGCGACGTTGGTCCCGAGAGCTACGCGTTCGGTGTGCTCTGCGGCCGTCATCAGCGGCAGGAACGGATCGTGGCCGGCCTCGGGCGTGCAGACGCCGTCGAAGCCGAGGCGCTCCACGCGCGCCGCGGCCTCCGCGACGTCCTTCAGGCCGGGAATGTGCTGGCCCTTGCCGGCGTACTGATCGGTTTCCGGGTTGAGCAGACCGGTCTCGACTTTGAACCCCATGTGTCCGTCCCTCAGGTGCGCGGAGGCTCTTCGCACCGCGGCGTTGCGCTCCGTGGTCACTTCCCAGCGCCGCCTGCGCGTGTGACGAAAAGCGTGTCCTTATAGGGCTGCACGTGAATGGTCTCAAGCCCGAAGGCGCCCTGGATCTCGTTCCCCCAGGCGAGGGGCGGGTAGACGCAGGCAGAGACTGCCGCACCGCCGGCACGCGCGGCGAGCGTGGTCGCCCGATTCCGGGGGCGGCGCGCATCCCGAT
>SPBQ01000092.1 GCA_004525875.1 Myxococcales bacterium | reverse complement strand
CTGGATAAATCACGTCCGAGCTGGACGGAGCAGGACTAGGGGCTCGTTGAAACCCCACTCCTGTCGCCGGGTCCTGGCACGCGTTGTGCAAGTCCCCTACGTCGTGCGGCCCGTATCTCCGGCGACAAACGACGAGAGGCCGCATCAGAACGGCCCGAACACTCGAGCGGCGTTACACGCAGCAGCGTTACAAAAGCGACGAACCTGGACGGTTGGGGACGGCTTTGTACGACGCAGCGTAGTTCGCGGTAGCGGGTGGCCCGGCTTAGGTGGCAACATAATTTCAGGGATGGGAGTGATGATGGACTCCTCCGAGGGAACGAAGATGGTTGGCGATCTCAGCAACATGGTGGTTCTGGTCGACGATGAGCCGAATATCCGGGAGACGGTTGCGTTCATCCTGGAGGCGGAAGGCGTCGAGGTGGAGACGGGTTCCGACGGCGTGGAAGGACTCGAAGCGGTCCGGCGGTGCAAGCCGAAGGTGGTCCTGCTCGACGTCATGATGCCGCGCATGGACGGCTACGAGGTCTGCAAGGCGATCCGCAACGATCCTGAGCTGACCGGCGTGTTCGTGATGATCCTGACCGCCCGCGGCCAGAAGTCGGACGAGGAGAAGGCCCTCGAAGTGGGTGCCGACCTTTACATGTCGAAGCCGTTCGATGATGAGATCGTCCTGCAGGTAATCCAGGACGTCTTTGAAGGACGTTTGGTGTCGCGGCAGGGCGCCAACAACGGCGGCCCGGTCGTGCACTACCAGCGCGCCGGCGCTGCCTGATCACGTCGGCGATGGTGCCGTAAGCGGCTGCTTATTCCTCGGGGTGAGTCGCCGCTTCGATCCAGGACAGCAACGATTCGGCGGCGGTCATGTCGCCACTAAACTCGATGCGTTCGCTGGCCACCGCCAGACGACCATCGAAGTTCCCGTCGGCGATCGCCAGGAAGTCGCTGACCGAAAGCTTCACACTGAGGTCCACGTCCGCGGCTCCGGCCTCCGCGCGTTGTACGCCGCCGGCTCCAACCTTCAGCAGGAACTGCCCACCGTCCTCGCCCTGTAAATCGAACAGATAAGCCACGTCCTTCTCGGGTCCGACGGCACCGGCGGTCTCGAAGGCGTTGAAGATTTCCTCTATTCTCTCGGCCGGGCTTCGCTCCTCGACCTGCTCGGGGGTATTCATAGCGCCCAGTCTTTAATGGAGGCGACATCTGTGGGCAAGCCGGGTCCGTGCCCCGGCCCGGCGTCGGACCCGAATCCTGGTTCGCCGGCCGACGTCGATGGGGCGTTGTCCGGCGGCGGCGCGCGTTGGCGAGGGCTCGCGCTAGTCGCGTTGCTCGCAGGCGTGCTGGTGGGCGCGCGGCTCGGGGCGGCCCCTCTGCTGGACCCGGACGAGGCACGACACGCTCTGGCTGCGCTCGAGATGCTCGAGAGCGGTGCGTGGGTCGAGCCCACGCTCACTCTGGAGCCCTACCGGCACAAGCTGTCGCCGTTCTACCTCCTGATGGGGGTCTGTTACCGGCTGCTGGGCGTGAACGAGACGGCCGCGCGTTTGGTGCCGGCTCTGTGCGCGTGGCTCACGTTGCTGGCCGTGTACTGGTTCGCCTCACGGCGCGGGGTGAGGCGAGGTCTTCTGGCAGCGCTGCTCCTCGGGTCCTGCGGATTCTTCGTGCTCGTCGGACGGTTCGCGGGTTTCGACGCACCGTTCACGTTCCTTGTTTCGACCGCGGCGATGATGATCGCTGGCTGGTTCGACGGAGGTGGGCGCGTCTTGCTCCGGCTGGCGTACGTCGTCGCCGGTCTCGCGGTTCTGGCCAAGGGGCCGGTCGCCCTGGTGCTGCTCGGCGTGCCGGGGCTGGCGACGCTCGCCATGAGTCCTCGACGGCTGGCCGATGCCGAGCCGGTTCGAGGGGCGATCACGTGCGTGGTGATGGTGGGCGCCTGGCTGGTGCCCGCGTGGATGGTGGCACCGGAGTACGTGGCCGAGTTTCTGATGGTGCACAATTTCCAACGATTCTTCGGCGACAGCAGTGTGTTCCATCCCGAGCCGTTGCTGTTCTTCGTTCCGGTCCTGGCCGCCGGACTGCTGCCCTGGACGTTCCACGTGCCCGCCTCGATCGTGGCCGCGCTGCGGGCGCCGGATGCCGGTCCGCGGTATCTGGCGATGTGCTGTCTGTGGATCGTCGTGTTCTTCTCTCTCTCAAGCGGTAAGCTTGCCACGTACGTGCTGCCGGCGTTTCCGGTCGCGGCCGTGCTGACGGCATGGTGGGTGGCGGCCGGTCGAGCCGGACGGGGGAGGGCGCAGCTGAAGCTCGCGGCCGTCGCCTCCGCGTTGGTCGTTCCGGTGGGGGTGGCGCTCCTCGCGTGGTACGCCCCGGAGGAGTCCGCAGTCTGCACACTGTTCGTTCCGCTGACGCTGTGCGGTGGGATCGTTCTGCTCCGGCCGCGAATGATCCGCTCGACCGCTCACGGCCTTTCGGTGCTCTGCGGCGGTGCGACCCTCAGCGTACTGGCGGTGAATCTGTTTGCGGCCGGGGCGCTCGGGAGGTACGCGAGCGATCGCGACCTGGCCCTCGTGGCGCAGCAACACGATCCTAGCGCGCGAGCGCTGAGCTATCGTGTTCAGCCATACTCATTTCTGTTCTACAGTCGTCGGCCGCTCGAGGTCTTCTATGGAAAGAGATCCCCGGCCGAGCTCGGTGACCTCGCCGGCGCTCTGCTGCTGTCCAAGCCCGCGCGCCTCGGCGATCTCGACGCGGTGTTGAAGGAGGGCAGGGCCAGCGAGCTCGCATCAAACTCTCGCCACGTGTTGCTCAGCGTCCGTCGCTCGAAACCCGAGGAGGATCGCCCTTGACCCGTCGCGTTACGCCGCATTGCGACGTGCTTGCCTTGCAAGGGTCGGTAGGTAACATGGCACCATGATTTCAGGGCGTTCGCTTTCCAGATTCCTGCCCACGGCTGCGCTCATAGGGACCGTTCTGGTTCTCGCCCCCGCCGTCACGGCGGTCGCGGCGTCGGACCGCTCGCCGGAAGATACCGTCAGGAAATACCTGGGGGCCATGCAGGAACACCAGTTCAACGACGCATACGACTGCGTCTCCACGACGCTGCGCGGCGGAAAGGATCGGGAGGAATGGGCGAAGGAACAGCAGTACATCGTTCAGATTGGCGAGGTGAAAATTTTTGGCTACAAAGTCTTCAAGGCCGAAATCGTGAACGAGAACGCCAAGGTTCCGAACATTCTCAAGTCGCAGGACAAGTATCTGAACCAACTCGGGCTCGATGAGTACGAGCTTTACATGCTCATCAAGGAAGACGGCGAGTGGCGCATCGACCAGCGTCTGCTGGTCGAGGGGCACGAGAAGAGCGAGTACTTCCCCGACGACTGACCCTGGAGTGCCGCCGGCAGCGTCCCTCGCGAACTAATCCCCTTTAAGTCCGGTGATTTGACACGCCTGGCGCGGGTCAGTACTAACCCAGGTCCGCTACGCGGGCGGTACGGGTGTGCGCTCAACTACAGCGGGCGTCGAGAGACGTTTCTACACACAACTCGAGGAGAACTGCATGGGCATGACGCGCGTCTGGTATCGGTCGTGTGCCGTTTTGATGACGGCCGTGGCTCTCGCACTCACGGCCGGCTGTCACAGCGAAGGAGAGAGGGTGCCTCTCACCGAGCAGAAGATCTACGTCTCTGACAAGTTCTTCGACGTGGCGGTCATGGATCCTCAACGTGCGCTGGTGATCGGCTACGGGGGCAAGATCCTCGAGACCACCGACGGCGGCTTCACGTGGGCTCAGATCGCCTCGGGTACCGACAAGGCTCTTTACAGCGTCGACTTCACCGACGACGGCCAGACCGGCTTCATCGTCGGTGAGTCGGGCTTGCTCCTGAAGTCCATCGACTCGGGCAAGAGCTGGGCGCAGCAGGAAGTCGTGGTCTGGCTCGACAGCGAGTGCAACGACCCCGAGGAGCGTCGCTTCCGTGAGCTCGACGATCCGTGCCAGTACGCTTACCTGTTCGCGGTCAGCGTGATCGACAAGGACAACGTCGCTCTGATCGGCGACAAGTCGATCTACGCGCGCAGTCGTGACGGCGGCGCGACCTGGGAGGTCGAGACGCTCAAGTTCGAGGATGAGGACATCGACCCCGACATGGCCCTCGCTTTCGAGGATCCGGTTCTCTACGACATCGAATTCCTGGACGTGAAAAACGGCTATATCGTCGGGGAGTTCGGCAAGATCTACCACACCACGGACGGCGGCGAATCCTGGGAGCAACAGCAGGAATCGATGATGGATGAGACCGTCTTCGACATCCTTGACCTGCCTACGCTGTTCGACGTGGATTTCAACGGTCCCGACAACGGTATCGTGGTCGGTCTGGACGGGCGTATCGCGGTGACCACCGACGGCGGCAAGGACTGGAACTTCGTGCTCAACAACGTCGACGACTACATCGATCCGTTCTACTCGGCGACGATTCTCGATGACGGCACGCGATGGGTGGTGGGGGCGTCCGGTCAGGTCGTGATGGCGCAAGGCGATCAGCAGTTCGCGCGCGGGGATCTCGGATCGGCCGTCAACAGCTGGATGCGACGAGTACGCTTCGTGGACGACAAGCACGGCTGGCTCGTCGGCGGCTTCGGCCTCGTGATGAGCACCGACGACGGCGGCAAGACCTGGTACCGCCGCATCGGCTAGAGGGGGAAGCACAATGGCGAGAGAGGACAAAAAGGCGCTCTATCTCCTCGGGGAGAGGTTGATCAAGAACCGAACGCCGGTGCTGATCATCGTGATCATCGTCACCGCGTTCTTCGGTTGGCGTGCCACGAATCTGCAGCTGATCACGAGCTTCGGCGACCTGCTTCCGCAGGGGCACGAGTTCATCAAGATTCACAACCGGTTCTCGAAGAATTTCGGCGGCGCCAACAACATTGTCGTCATGGTGGACGTCGAGGACGGCCATCTCTTCAACGTCGAGAATCTCGGCCAGATCTACTTGATGACCGAAGAGATCGATAAGGTCTACGGTGTCAATCACAACCAGATCGACTCGATCGGACATCGAACGACGCGATACTTGAAGGTCGCTGCCGGCGGCACCCTGCGCTCGGAGCCGATCATGATCGGCATGCCGCGTACCGAGGAAGAGGCCCACAACACCCAGCGCATCGTCCACAACTCGGAGAACGTTTACGGCATCCTGGTATCGCTCGACGACAAGGCGGCGATCATCCGTGCGAACTTCATCGAGGGGCGACTGGATTACTCGCGTATCTTCGAGGAGATGAACGAACGCGTCATCCAGCCGTTCACGGACGGCTGGGTCGGCGCGCAGCTCGTCGACGTCGACCCCGACCGCGCGGAGGCGTACGGGGTCGAGAAAGGCGAGGGGATCATCGTCAAACGACTGTTCCCGGACAGCGCCGCAAAGGCGTCCGGGCTGCAGACGGACGACGTGATCACCACGATCAACGGCGAGAAGGCCACCGTGCGTTACCAGGTCGGCGCTGCCGTCGCCGCCAATAACGAAAGCGGGGGCCCGGGCGTGGAGATTGGATTTCTGCGCGACGGTAAGCCGCAGACCATCACGCTCACGGGTGGCGGCTCGGATATCAACGTTTGGACGGCCGGAGAGCCGCGTCTGTACGGGTGGGTCTACGACTTCTCGGGAGAGATCTTCTGGATCTTCGTCTTCGCTACACTGTTCGTCTGGATCGTCCTCTACCTGTACTTCCACGATTGGCGCGGCGCGCTACGACCGACGATCACGGGCATCCTGGCGGCGATCTGGGGCCTCGGCTTCATCGACCTGATCGGATTCCCACTCGATCCGCTGGCCCTGGTGATCCCGTTCTTCATCACGGCGCGAGCAGTGAGCCACTCGGTGCAGATGCACGACCGGTACTACGAGGAGTACCGGCGCAACAACTTCAACAAGCACGAGGCGATCGTGGCGTCGTTCGCCGAGCTCTTCGTCCCGACTCTGTCGGGCATCATCACCGACGCGCTCGGCGTTCTCGTGATCATTCTCGTTCCGATCGTCCTGCTCCAGAAGCTAGCGATCACGGCCTCGTTCTGGATCCTCGCGATCACGATCTCGGAGCTGCTCCTCAACCCGATCATCTATGACATGCTGCAGGCGCCCGACCGGGAGGTCGTCGAAAAGCGCAGCGAGGGCGCATTCTACCGCCTGATCGAGGCGTTCGGCACGGCGACGCTCAGCCAGAAAGGGCGCTGGATCACGGTCGTGTTCTGGATCGGCGTGTCGATGCTCTGCATGACGCAGTGGACCAAGCTCATCATCGGCGATCCGACGGCGGCCTCGCCGCTGCTCAAGGTCGACTCGGAGTACAACGCGTCGCACATCAAGATCCAGGGCAAGTTCGGCGGCGTGGAGCCTCTCATCATCGTCGCGGAGGGCCAGGACAAGAATGCCATGAAGGATCCGCAGGCGCTCAAGACCATGGAGGAGTTCCAGCGGTTCCTCGAGCGCGACCCGGGTGTCGGCTACAGCTTCTCGCTCGCGGATATCATTCGCGCCGTGAACAGCGTGTTCCACGAGCTCGAGCCGAAATGGGGCGTCATTCCGAGCAACTGGGTCGACATCGGTGGACTGTTCTTCATATTCTTCTCCGGCTCGCCGCCCACCGAGACGGCGAAGTACGTCACCACCGACTACCAGACCGCGCACGTCACGTTCTTCTGCCGCGATCACAAGGGGTCGAACATCGAACGGATCATCGCCCGCTCCGAAGAGTTCATCGCGGAGAACCCGATGGAGAAGGCCGATTTTCGCTTGGCCGGCGGTCTGATCGGTGTGCTCGCGGCGGCGAACCAGGAGTTGTTGCGCAACGACGTGCTGATGAACGCGCTCGGGTTCGGCACGATCTACCTGGTTCTGCTGTTCACGTACCGGTCGTTCGTGTCGGGCCTGATCATGCTCATGCCGCTGATCACGTCGAACTTCGTGATCAACGCCTACATGGGCTGGCAGAACATGGGCATCAACATCAATACCCTGCCCGTCATCACGGTCGGCGTCGGTTTCGGGATCGACTACGGACTGTACATCGTGAGTCGTTCGATCGAGTCCTATCTCGAGCTCGAGGGTGAGTATCCGGAAGAGAAGAACAAGGAGCGCGTCGACAAGGCGGTGTGGCTCGCGATCACGACGGCCGGTAAGAACGTGACGTTCGTGTCGGTGACGATGATATTCTCCACACTCTTCTGGGCACTGTCCGAGATACGGTTCGACGCCGAGATGGGCATCCTGCTCGCGATCTGGATGACCATCAGCTGGGCTGCATCGATGACGCTGCTGCCGGTGGTGCTGGTGCTGGCGTGTCCGAAGTTCATTCAGCGCAGGCCGGCCATCGACGTGTGAGCGTGAAGGCCGATGGCTTGATTCCCGAGCGTTGATTTCTCGAAGGGGGGCCGGGGCGCGTACAGCGGACCGGCCCTCCGTTCATTGAGGCCCCGGAATCGTTTGCGACCGCCCTCGGCTCTGTTCTGAATGGACACCGCTGAAGCGGCGTACGGCGCGAGTACTACGGGGATCGCGAATATCGAATGATACGTGCGAAGGGCCTGACCAAGGACTACGGCCGTCACCGCGCCGTCGATGACGTCTCTTTCACGATCAGGCGCGGAGACATCGTCGGTCTCCTCGGCCCCAACGGGTCGGGAAAGACCACGATCATGCGCATGCTGACAGGCTTCTTCGCGCCGACGTCGGGCAGCTGCACCGTGGCCGGCTTCGATACGCGTGCGGATCCCCGCCAGGCCCGCAGGCACATCGGCTACCTACCGGAGCGGGTGGCCCTGTATCCCAACATGACCGTGCGGGCCTACCTGCGCTTCGTCGCCCGCGTCCACGAGGTCCGGACGGACACGAACGGGGCCGTCGACGAATCGATGGACCGCTGCGGGTTGACCCAGATGGCGGATCGCCACATCGGCAAGCTCTCGCGGGGGTACCGGCAGCGCGTCGGCATCGCCCAGGCCGTGAT
>SPBQ01000176.1 GCA_004525875.1 Myxococcales bacterium | reverse complement strand
GCGGTAGAGCTCGGCGCCCGTTGAGGGGCCGACCTCGACGCACACCGTAGCGTAGTCACGCTCTTCTCGAAGCCACGTGATGGCCGCATGGATGCCCGGTCGGTCCACGCCGATCACCTCGACGCCCGCAGCCGCGGCTGCCGCGCGCAGCGATCGGGCGGCGGCAGTCGAGGTGAAGATGGTGCGGCGGTTGTCGCCGTGGAACAGGGGGTGACTCAGATCGACCTCGGCTCCGCGCGTGAGGACGACGCTCGCCGTAGGCGAGGACTTGCCGACGATCTCGGTGCGCCAGGCCCTGACTATCGACGTGTCGGTGCGTCGCGATTCCAGAGAGTGCGTGAGCGTGGGCTCGGCGCGAAGGTTGCGTCCGGTCGTGATGATCGCGTCCGCACGAGCCCGAGCCACGCGTAGCACGAACGGGTCGGTGCGGCTCTCCGGCATCGCGGCGCCGGTGGTCAATGCGACCAGGGGCGACAGGCGTCCGTTCACGGGTGGGGGTTGCCAGGCGGCGAGTACGTGCAGTACGCCGGCGGCGCCGGTGAGGTCGTCGTCGTAGATCTGGCGGACGCGACGGGCGCAGATCGCAGCGTCGCCGGAGCCGGCTGGGCTCATGTTCTCAAGTTCTCCGAGCGGAGCTCTGCTGACGCGAGCCTCAATACCGTACGCGTTTCCGCCCTTTGAAGGGATCGAGGACGCTATGCAGGAGGCTTCGCTTCTTATCCTCGACGACCGCGATGAACACCTTGCGGTACGCGCCCTCGGGGCAGTCGATTTCGTGCACGCCGTGCCAGGAGCTTTCGTTACGCGCGAACAGGAAGCTGCGGTTTCCAAGGATACGCGACCGTCCGACTTCCTCGAACTCCTCGAATTCGTGGGCCGATTTGCGATCGAAGCGGCCGCCGTCGTCCAGGACGACGGTCTGCCCGCCCCAAGACTCCTGCCAATCTTCCTCCGTGTTGAAATAGAAGATGTGGGAGCCGAGCTTGCGCAGTGCATCGCAGTGCGGCGAGACCGAGCACGATTTCGGCGTGTAGTGCCAGTGGAACGTGAGTGCGAGCATGCTGCGGCCGTAGGCTCGATGGAGGAAGCGCCGGTACTCGATTCCTCGCAACTCCTCGACGAATTCGTGCCACTCCGGCGCGATGTTGAGCTCGCTGCTGTATTTCAGCGCCAGGCGGTTATGCGGTGTGCGTCCGTGCGGGCGGTCCTCGGTGAACTCGGCATCGAACATCGACGGGTCGGGAAGCGTTTCGTGCAGCATCGCGAACGCGTCGTCGTAGATGAAGCCCTCAGGGTTGATCCAGGCGTAAGGCCGCGTTGCGCGGAAGGCTCGTTCATCGAACGTTTCGAGCTTGACGGGGTCGAGATAGCGTAGTGAGCTCATGTTCCTTCGTTTGCGGGCCGTTGATTGTCCATCGGACAATTCACGAACAGCGCGCGGATTCGCTCCACGGCGCGATCGATGTCGTCGAGCGGCTTGCCAGCCGGCGGCTTGTCGACGTCGTCAAACGACGTCGTGAGCCCGCGGGCGCGAAGCTCGCAGTGGAAAGCGTCGAAGTCCCGCGGCGGCTTGACCAACCCGAGATAGATGAGTCCCGCGTAGGCACGCCCGGCCAATCCCGGCTCCTCGGGGCTCCTGTCGGCATCGCCGAGCAGACGCGAGAGGGCGTACCAGGACGCGTGCCGGCGCTCCCAGGCGAAGACCTGTACGGGCCGGCCGGTGGCGCAGGCCTCGACGGCCAGCGATGCGCTGTCGACGGTGACGATGAAGCGGTCGGCTAGCCCGAGGAAGGCGCGGTACGGATTGTCGGGATCGCTGCGCTTGAAGCTGTAGAGATAGGATGGGCAGTCGATTGCCGCGAACAGCGCCTCGGTCGAATCGAGCGGGGTGCGCGGACTCGTGCACACCAGCAGTGAGCCGGAACCCACGCTCTTCGACGCCTCGCGACCGAGACGGGCCGCCACTTCAGGAGTGAAGCGATAGCTCGAGCTGTTGCCGCCCAGGTTGAGGGCCACCCATGGGCGCGGCAAGGCGGCCACGCGCGGGCGGAAGCGATCGGCCGCGTCCGCGATCGCGTTCGGATCGATGTGGTTGAGCGGGCCGACGTTGTGAAGGACGTTCGGCAGCTCCGGGAGACGAAACTGCGGCTGCGTGATCACGAGGTCGAAGCCGGAAAGCGGCATCTGCGCGTGGAGCAGGTGGACCAGAAGCGTGCGACCGCCCGATTGCTCCGATCGCCGCTTGATCCACCGCGCGACAGGGGCGCTGCGGCGCGAAGCGGCGATCACGAGATCGGGCCACGGCGGCTCGAGCGTGTCCGAGCGCACGCGGTCGACCGTGATCGACGTCGCGCCGAGCAGGATGTTCGGACAGCCCTCGAGCACGTTGTGGACGAGTTGCTTGGTCTCGTACGGCCAGTCGAGCGCCGCGGCGAGGCTGGTCATTTGACCGTTTCCCCCGGTTCCACGGCCGAGGAGTACCCAAACGCGCGGCAGTTCTGCGGCGCTCGCTGTGGTGCGGTCGTGCTCACGCACGCCGGCTCTCCGCTCGGGCTCGGCCGGCACGCGCGTGGTGGCGGTTTGCGGCACGATCGTCTCCTAGGCGGATGCCGTGGTCGTCCTGGGCTTGGCGGAGTCTGACTCGCCGGCGCTGGTGGCCTCGGGATCGTCCCAGTGGGTCCAGCCGAGCAAGTCCTTCACGCGCGAGGCGATTTCCTCGTTTTCGCGCAGGGGCTTGACCTGCTTGCTCGCCAGCGGCTCGCCGAACCAGCGGGCGTGCCCGTGGCGGACGAGCTGCTCGCACATCACGTCGAGATCGCGGGGCGGCCGGACGACGGCTCGCTCGATCATCCGGGCGCACAGGTACTCACGGCCCTGCTGCGGCCGCACCGTGCCCTTGGCTTTCTTCGGTCGCGAGTAGGCGATGCGCGTGACCATCTCGGCGAAGCGTGAGTACAGTCCCAGCGGTCGTGTCGGGACCGGGTAGATGTAGACCGGCCTTCCGGTGGCCACGGCCTCGGCGAGCATCGACTCGCTGTCGCCCGTGACGACGATGGCGTCGGCCAGCGCCAGGTACGCGAGGTAGGGGTTCTCGTGACGGCTCGCCTCCCAGTGGTCGACGCAGCCGGAGGCACCGAGGCCGGCCTCGAGGGCTTCCTCGACGTCCCGCCCGCTGCGCCGGCTGGTCACCGCGAGTACCGTGCCGCCGGCCTGCTGCGCGAAGCGGCCGACTTCGTCGCCCATGCGTGTGGCCGTTTGTGGATCGAGGCGGTGCTCGGCCGAGGTGCCGCCGACGAGGAGGACGATGTGAGGCTTCGGCGTCTCGCCGAACAGGCGCGGCCAGCGTTCGGCTGCTTGCTCGAGCTCACCCGGCGTGACGCGATTCAGCGGTGCCAGCGTCTCCACGCGCCGGTCGTCCATGGGTAGGCGCAGGTGTGAGCACGTCACCACGGCATCGAAGTGTCGGGCGACGTCCCCGCCCTTGCGTCCCATCTGCACCGTGCGTGTCGCGCCGCGGCTCTGCTTGGCGATCCAGCGGCTGAGCGGCGCGGTGCGCGCCCCCGTGGAGATCACGACGTCGGGCCAGGGCGGGGCCAGCATCGCGTGACGGGTTCCGTCGGGGTCGACGAGCAACGGGCTGGTGATCCGGTCGGTGATCAGATTCAGGTGCGTATGGGCGATTGGCTTCATCTCGTAGGGCCAGCCGAGCGCCCTCACCAGGCCGAGCGACTGCGTGGTGTGACCGGGCTTGTGGTCGACGAGGAGCCAGGCGTTCGGTGTTCCCTGCAGCCGGTAGCCGCCGTCGCGCGAGTAGCACCGTTCGCGGCCGCGCCAGCCGGCAATCGTCAGCTCGATCTTCCAGTAGACATCCGGGTAGCGAGCGCCTGTCTGACGCAGGAGCGCGAACCACCATGCCGGCTCGCGCCGCGATCGACGATTGCGGCCCATCAGCGACTGCAGTGTAACGCGCCGCTGTTGCGAGACCGTGATGTGGACGAAGCGCCGCGAGCGGCGGAACAGGTCGTCGAGCACCCACGCTATGTCGTCGTCGGTGAGGTGCTCGAGCGCGCCGGTGCAGACGACGCCGTCGAACTGCCCGGCCGGTAGCTCGGAGTCGCGCGCGAGCGGGTCGTAGGTCGTGACCGTCACGCCGCTTCGCCTGGGCGAAATTGCGTGGACCGAAGGGTGCTCGTCACCGGCGATGTCGAAGCCGAACTCGAACAGGCGCTCGGCGCCGGTGCGTGCGGCTATTGCCAGGACCTCGTCGGTGTCGGCGCGGCCGGCTGGCATGCCGGAACGGGCCTCGTCCGTCCCGGTTGCCGTGAGTATGTCGACGACCTTGGCGAAACCCATGCTCGGCGTGGCGAGGTCGAAGATCTGGAAGCCGGCGGCATCGGCCGATCGCTCGAGATCGTGCCAGATCTCGCCGTCGGGGTTGTACTGATAGACGAAAGCGTCGGGGAAGGGTTGCCAGGGTTGCGCGTGAATCGTCGTGTAGTGGACCACTTTCGACTTGCCCTCGCGGTACTCCCAGTCGCGTGAGTTCCATTCTCGCTCGAGCGGCCCCCATAGGTGACGGGCCCGAGCCTCGATGGCCTTGCGTCGTCCGCCGTGCTTGGTGTCCTCGAGGCTCCACCCGCTCTTCATCTTCGCACAATCGATCAGCATGACGGAGGTGTCGCGCGCGGTGATCGAGAGGAATCCGTGCTCGCCCATGTCCGTGTCGAAGAGCTCGGCCGGATCGACGAGATAGATCTGGTCGACGTCGTTGTAGATCGCACGGCCCTCTCCGCCAGCCAGGTGTGGGATCGCGAACCGGTAGTTCGTGAAGCCGGTCAGCCACATGCGGCGATCGAACCCGGCGAGGTCCTTCATGAGGTAGATCTCGTAACGACGCGACCGGTCTCGCACCTGCTCGATCGACCAAATGAACACGCGTTCCGCGCGCTGCTGGCCCGGCTCGGTGCCGAGATAGACACGGACCGGCGGCTTTCCGCTCGCCGCGACGTCGGCGTCGACGTCGAGGACGATGCGCTCGGGACGCTCGCGCAGGAACAGCGCGTCCTCGCTCTCGCTCTTCGGGAGCAGTCGTGAGATGACTCGGCTTGTGGTCATGAAACCCATGACGATTCCTCCGTACCGTGACGTTCGCGGCGAATCGGTACGCCGGATCGTGAATCCCAAGGAAATCCGTTACTTGAACGTTTTTCAAGGCAACTCGACACGCCCCGAGGTGGAGGCGCCCGCTGCCGAGGCCGGATCGGGCTCGGGTTCGGCCCGCGAGAGCTTGCCGGTGTCCAGCCGGTAGATGCGATCGGCGGTCTCGAGCATGGCCGGCTGGTGGGAGATGACCACCAGCGTCATGCCGCCACGCAGCGCGCGTACGGTGGCGCACACCGCAGCCTCGCTGTCGCGATCGAGCGCCGCGGTGGCCTCGTCGAGTATCAGCAGGCGCGGGGAATGCACGAGTGCGCGAGCCAGCGCGATTCTCTGGCGCTGCCCGCCCGAGAGCCGAGCCCCGCGCTCGCCGAGCTCCGTGTGGATG
>SPBQ01000471.1 GCA_004525875.1 Myxococcales bacterium | reverse complement strand
CGCAAAGACTATTTCAAAACGGCCGCCACAACGCCATCGCCACGGCCTTGGAGAAACGGACCTGGGGGTTGCCGGCTGCGCGCGCGCGATCGTCCCCGACGGCGCTGCCTGGACGACGGTCAGGCGCGCTCGGATACCGGCGCGGCCGTCGGGCGCATCCATCTTCTCCGGGACTGTCTTTCCCAGGCGCACGAGTACGAGGTCGAGCTTGGGACAGATCGCCACGCGCTGTCGGTCCCGGATGCCGTAGCGCTATGCGCCGAGCTCGAACACGTCGAACAACGACGGCAGTACGACACGACGACACACGCGCAATCCCGCGCGCGCAAACAGAGCTTCGTACTCAGCCTCGGTTCGTTCACGGCCGCCATCGCTGAGCACCAGCATCAGCATGTCGGACGCCTTCGAAAAGTCGTACGCCCGCCCACCGGGCATGACCTTCTCTACAACCATGATTCGGCCGTCGGGAGCCATCGCATCGCGCACGTTCTCCAGCAACCGCACGCATCGCTCGTCGTCCCAATCGTGGATGATCGCGAACAGGGTGTAGAGATCGCACCCCGCAGGGACGGACTCGAAAAAATCACCACCGCGAAACTGCGCTCGGTCGATCACTCCGGCACGGGTGAGCAAGTTCGCAGTGTCGCCTTCCAGCTCTGGCAGATCGAACACCGTTCCCTGTAAGCGCGGATTGGCGCCGAGCAGTTGAATCATTGTCTCACCAGTACCCCCGCCGACGTCGCAGACTCGCGCGTAACGCCCGAGGTCGATCGCCCCGGCGAAGAGAGAGGACTGCAGCCGTGCCCCTGCCGCCATCGCTCCGTTGAACGCCTTGCCGGCGTCGGTGTTGCGCTGATTGATGTACTCGAAGAACCCGACGCCGAACGCCGCCTCGCACGCCGGCGTCCCCTCGGTGACGCGCTCGAGCAACTGATCGAAGATCTGGCCGTTCCAATCGCTGCCGAAGAACAGAATCCAGTTGCGCCACGGGACCGGCGCACTCAGCGTGAGCGCCTCGCTGGCGCCGTTGTTGGCGTAGCGACCGTCCGGTGTCACGGCGAACACGTCCCGGCAAACCAGATAACGAAGCAGGCGATCGAGCGCATCTGCGTCGGCGTCGGTGCCGAGCGCCGCGGCAATCTCCGATGCACCGAGGGGCCCCTTCGACAGCAGGTCCGGCACCCCCAGCTCCACCACTGCAAACAGCGCCTTGTTGTCGAGCAGCCCCAGCGAGCGCTCGAGAAGAACGACGAAGCCGGGAGCCATTCGGGCGTGTAGTGCACCGACGCGGTTGCGCAGTCGATTCGCCAGGCGTGCCATCCACACCGGCGGCACCGGCATTCCCATCGTCTCACGGGCAGACCCCGGTCCTCGTGCCATGGCCGAGACAGTACGCGCGACGCTATCATCCGGCCAACGATGCGAGATGCCGAGAGCAGCCGGGACAGCCCCCTTGCCTGGCAACCTCGCGAAGCGGCCGACTTGCGTCGGGCCCGCCGCGGCGGTCTGCTGACCACCGGCCCGCCCCTCGGGTCGCAATCGGTCCGTGTCGACTCACGCGCAACACGAAGCAGTCCGGCCTGAGCTCGTCGTTCGCCGCATTCCCTTCGAGTTCCCTGACGATCTCGAGCCGCGCTGGAACCCGGCCAAGGTCGAGTGGAGCTACATGGTCGACGGCGCGTCGCTCGCGATGCCGTACCTCGAGCCCTACCTCATCCGCTCGGTACGCATGGCCCTCGATCAGATCGAGGACCCGGAGCTGCGAGCCGAGGCCGACGACTACTGCGCCCAGGAAGGTCAGCACTTCCGCCAGCACCGGCGCTTCAACGACTTGCTCGTCGCCAAGGGCTACCGCGAGCTGCGTGACGTCGAGGCCAAAATGGACCGCGAGTATCAGGGCTTCCTCGCCCGTCGATCGCTGCGCTTCAGGCTCACCTACGCGGCCGGCTTCGAATCGATGGCGCTGGCCGTCGGCCACTGGCTCAGTTACGAGCTCGAGCTGCTGGTCTGCGGCTCGGACGCACGCGTGGCCTCGCTCATCCTCTGGCACTTCGTCGAGGAGATCGAGCACAAGCGCACCGCGTTCGACGTCTATCAGGCCGTCGTCGGCAGCTACCCGCTGCGCGTGTTCGGAGTGTTCTTCGCGAGCTTCCACGTCATGGCCCGAAGCCGCGACGCCTATCGCGCCATGCTCGTGCGCGACGGCCTGTGGCGCAATCTCGCCTCGCGCCGGCGGCTGTGGCGAATGGTCGGCTATTTCTTGCGACGCGTGCTGCCGCACATGGTTCGTTGCTGCTCGCCGCGCCACGATCCGCGCGCGATCGAGGATCCGCAGTGGATCACCGACTGGATCGACGCATACCGCCGCGGCGACGGCTCGGTACCGCTGCTCGACACCCGACACCTGGAGACCATTCGATAGCGGAGACGGCGGCCGTGCCCGATCGGCTCACGAGCAGGTGATCACCATCGCCCGCCAGTCAGGCGAGCAATCATCGCATCTTGTGTTCGAGCCGGATGCTATTGAGCCCTGCGCAAATAATGTCCCATGCTGTGGCCCGGGGGTGGTTGATGATGAGACCTTCGGGAAGCCCAAGGGGATTTGGAGAAGCGGCCCGCTCATCGACGCGGCCTGTTATCGATGCAGTGAAGTCTCCGCCCTTACAACCGGGCCTCGAGCATTCCGCACGGAATGTGGGCTGTTGCTGCGGCGCTTGCCCCGCATGAAGCTTCTCCCGAAATCCAGATCCGCCTCGTATTGATTGTGGG
>SPBQ01000414.1 GCA_004525875.1 Myxococcales bacterium | reverse complement strand
GCGGCGACGAGACCCCGCACTGCGGCACCGATGGGCTCGAACTCGCCGGCGCGCAGATGCGACTCGCCGAACACACTGCCTCCGAATGCCACCGCCGACGCGCCGCAATCGAAGTACGAAGCCATGTTCTCGGCGTTCACCCCGCCGCAGGCGAGCAGCTCGATGTCCTCGAACGGCCCCTTCACTTCGCGGAAGTAGGCCGGACCAAACAAGCTGGCAGGAAAAACCTTCACCATGGTCGCCCCGGCCTGCCAGGCGGCGAAAATTTCCTGCGGGCTCAGGGCTCCCGGGAAGACGGGAACCGAACGTGCCCGGCACGTCGCCACGACGTCGCCGACCAGCGTCGGCATGACGACGAAGGTGGCGCCCGCCCCGAGCGCCGCATCGAGCCGCTTCGGCGTGGTCACCGTGCCGGCACCGATCGCCAGGCGCCCGGCCGACACCTCCACGCCGCGCGCGATCATGCCCACGGCGTTCGGCGTGTTCATCGCGATCTCGAGGGTCTCGAGACCCGCTTCGACGACCGTCTCTACAAGCCGCGCCATCAAGTCGACATCCCCACCGCGTAGGATGCCCATCAATGGCAACTGCCTGAATCTGTCGAGGTTCATAGGACCCGTGCCGGCTGCTTTGCGCGAACGGTCGCCCGGCAACCGCCGCGACGATCCCCCCTACGCGCTGCGTCCGGCACCTCCACGAGAGCACGCTCGGCGACGGCCAGCCGTACCACGCCGACGGTGGCAAGCGAAAGAACGTCAGCAGATGCCCTCTCCGTCGCGAACGAGCCGCGCCCGCCACGCTTGACGCTCCGCCACCCGGCCCTATGGTTTCTAGCGCGCGCCTACCCGCCGCGCTTTTCGGTCCCATGAACCCACGCTACTCCCCTATCGATATCACCGCACCGCTGGACGCGGCCGCGGTGCGGCGCGAGCTCCCCGCGCTGCTACATCTGGCCTTGCCCGTCATAGCGAGCGAGCTGGGGTGGATGGCGATGTGGATCGTCGACACGGTTATGGTCGGCCGTCTCGGCCCGACTGCACTCGGCGCCGTGAGCCTCGGCGGCCACGTCTTCTTCACGATCAGCATGTTCGGGATCGGCCTCATGCTCGGCCTCGACTACACGGTCGCAACCGCCGTCGGTGCGCGGCGGATGGACGACGCACGAGCCGAGCTGCACCATGGCATCGTCCTGGCCGTCGCCCTCTCCGTCGCGCTGACCGCCGTCCTGATCGCGGCGGCGAGCGCGCTCGCATCCTACGGCGCCGCCCCCGAGCTCGCCGCCCAGGCCGCGGCCTACCTGAGAGCAACCACCGTCGGTCTACTCCCTCTGCTGCTCTTCTTCGCGCTGCGCCGCTACCTGCAGGCCATGGAGCTGGCCAAACCCGTGATGGTCACGATCGTCACGGCCAACCTCATAAACCTCGTCGCGGATTGGGCGCTCATCTACGGCCGCCTCGGGCTGCCGGCCCTCGGCGCAGAGGGCGCCGGATGGGCGACATGTGTATCGCGCGTCTACATGCTGCTGTGTCTCGTCGCATACGTCGGCTTGCTGCGACGTCGAGACACGACCGACTCGGGCAGGCGTCCGCTGGAGCGCGAGCGCTTCATCCGGCTCGTGCGGCTCGGTCTGCCGGCGGCCGCGCAGACGACCCTGGAGGTCGGAGCGTTCACCGCGGCCACGATCGCCGTGGCTCGCCTCTCGACCGTTGACCTCGCAGCGCACCAGGTGGCCCCCTCGATCGCGGCGACGACGTTCATGGTTCCGCTCGGCCTGTCCTCCGCGGGCGCCGTGCGCGTAGGGCGCGCAGTGGGCGCACGCGAGTCGCGAAGCGCGCTGGCCGCGGGCTGGGCCGCGCTCGGCTGCGCAGCGACTTTCATGTCGGTGGCGGCACTGACCCTCGTGGTGACGCGCTATCGCATTGTCGCGCTGTTCACGTCCGACACGGCCGTCATCGAGCTCGGCGCCACGCTGCTGCTGGTCGCTGCCGCATTCCAGCTGTTCGACGGAATCCAGGTAACCGCGGCCGGCGTCTTGCGTGGGGTCGGAAACAGCCGTGCCGCGATGCTGGCCAATCTCGGAGGACACTGGCTCGTCGGCCTCCCCGCCGGTCTCACGCTGTGCTTCACGCTCGGTGCCGGCGTCCTTGGATTGTGGATCGGACTCTCGATCGGATTGATCAGCGTCGCGATCGTGCTCCTCTCTCTGTGGATCCGGCGGGGTCGTGCCCTCGCGCGAACGACAGCCCCCGTGCAGCCACTCGACCGTCCCAACACGCGGCAGGCAACGCCCGCGTGAGCGCGTCCGACACGCTCGTATTCTTCCATGGCGCACTGGGTGACGGCGTGCTGCTGTGGCCGTTGCTGCGAGCGCTGCAGCCGCTCACGCTCGTCGGCCCCTCGAGCGCGGGCCAGCTGGCCGCGCTCGAGATCGACGGTCTCGCGACCGTCGATGACCGTTCACCCGGCTGGACCCGTCTGTTCGCCGACGCCCGAGCGCCCGCCGCAGCGACCGACAGCGCGGTGCCCCGCGAGTTGCTCGCGGCACGTCGGATCGTGAGCTTCGTCAGCGACGGCGCCGACGCCTGGGCGCGGAACGTGGCCGCTCTGCACCCGAACTGTCAGTGCTGGTTCGCTAGCCCCACGCCGCCGAACGGTGTGACCGTACACGTAACCGAGTTCCGTAGCCGTCAACTCGCGCGCGCCGGCCTGCAGCTGCCGCTCCACGATGTCACCACCGTCCGCGCCTCCTCGCAAAGGCGTATTCGAGACGAACGCGGGTGCACTCGCCCCGGCGGTGTCGTGCTCGCACCCGGCAGCGGTTCTCGCGAGAAGTGCTGGCCACCGGCCGCGTACGAACGGCTCGCCGGTCGGCTGATCGATCGAGGGGTCACTGTGCGCATCCTCATGGGGCACGTCGAGACGGAGCGCCTCGACAGCGCGCTACGACGCGGATGGGAGGAGCGCTTCGACGTACGCTATCCGCCTACGCCGATCGAACTGGCCGACGAGATCCGGTTCGCCCACCTCTACGTCGGAAACGACAGCGGCCCGACGCAGCTCGCCGCGCAGCTCGGAGTCGCCACGGTAGCGCTGTTCGGACCAACCGACCCACGCGTATGGTCGCCGGTGGGAGACGACGTCACCGTGATCGCACCGCCCGCTCCGCGGCCGATGGACTGGCTCGCATACGAGAACGTGGAGCGTATCGTCAACGAACACGTCGATCGCGTGACGCGCGGTTG
>SPBQ01000369.1 GCA_004525875.1 Myxococcales bacterium | reverse complement strand
TCAAAACCCGTCGCAGGGTCAAAATCACACAGGCGAGATGAAAGAACCCGGCATAGGTCGTGATCAGCCGTTCGTAGCGCACCACCAAGCGACGAAAGTTGCCGAGCCATGCGAACGTGCGCTCTACGATCCAGCGCCGCCGGTACCGACGCATCTTGCGACCATCTTGATGTGTCGCGTTGGGGTGATTCGAGCGCCTGGGGAACAGCGGCTCGATGCCACGATCGGCCAGCTGCTTGCGTGCTTTGTTGCTGTCGTAGGCCTTGTCACCGATCACGCGATCTGGATGCTTGCGGGGTCGCCCCGGCCGGTGGGCGCGAGCAACCGACACCGTATCCAGGGTCTTGGTCAGCAGCGTCACTTCGGCCGGGGATGCCGAGTCCAGGTGTGCTCCAAGCGGAGTACCCTGGCCATCGACCAGTACCATCCACTTTGTTCCCTTGCCGCGCTTGGTTTTCCCGACGCACGGCCCCCCTTTTTGGCCGCTGCAAAGCTGCCGTCGATGAAGCACTCATCCCATCGCAGCTTCTCACGGTCATGGAGCTCGGCGAGGAATCCGCGCCACATCTCGAGCAGAGTGCCGTCCTGTTCCCATTGCTGCAGTCGGCGCCAACACGTCGTTGGACTCCCATACCGGCGCGGCAGTTCGCTCCACGGTGCACCCGTCCACAGGATCCAGAGGATTCCCTCGAAACACTTGCGGTCGTCTGCCCGCGGCCGCCCGCCCTTGGGGCGTGGCGGCTGCGGTGGCAGATACTGCCGCACGTTTTTCCATTGCGCGTTGGTCACTCGCCTCAACATCACCACCAACCTCCTGCCTCACAACACAACTCACCGTCCTACCACCGACGCCTCTTTACCCCCGTCAAACAGGTTTTGAAATGGCTTCTAGCACGAACGCTACGGTCCGCGGAAGAGCGTCGCGCTCGGGCGGTGGCGAGGTCTTGCAGAGCAGGTCTGGAGGGGGGCCGCGACGGGCTCTTCAGCAGCTCGGCGCGGCGGCCGCGGCTTGGCGGCCGGCGAGCCTTCCGAAGTAGCTGCCCTCGCCGATCGACAGACCGCTGGCATAGGTCCGACCTTCGCGACACAGACCGGCCGTGCAGCGGCCCGCAGCATACAGGCCCGGAACCATGCTGCCGGCACCAGTGAGAACCTCGCCGGTGGCCTTCACGGCGAGTCCACCGAGCGTGAGCGCGCCGAAGATCGAATTGTTCGTGCTGCAGTCGAGCGCCGCGAACGGGAGCGCGGAGAGGGGCCGGAGATACTTCGGCGCCTTGTGGAAGGCGGGATCCTCGCCGCGCGTGGCGTCCTGGTTGTACGTCTCGAGCGTCTCGACGAGCGCTCCCGCGGGCATCTCGAGTGCCTTCTCGAGGTCGGCGAAGGTCTCCTCGACCGCGGCAAGCTTGTGGGCCGCCTGCGTGCGACCGTAGATCGCGTTGTCGACGATCAGGAACGCGCGACCGCCGGCGTGTGCGATGATCGCGTCGCTGGTGCGGCCGATGTACGAATCCTCGTTGATGAATCGCCGACCTGCAGCGTCGACGAGCACTCCTTTCAAGTGCGACGAGGGCGGGTAGTAGGCGTTCAGTACCAGCCCTTCGCCCATGTTGGTCGCCTCGGCGCCGGCGTCCATGCCCATGAGGATGCCGGACCCGTCGTCGCCGGGCGTGCCGAGCGGGTAGTTGCACTGCAAGAGGTCGGGCGCGTATCGCTCGACCATCTCACGGTTCATGATGAAGCCGCCCGTGGTCAGAACTACGCCGCGGCGGGCCTTCACGTAGGCGCGTTCGAGGTCGCGCCGCGCTCCCAGTCCCACCACGCGGCCCGCGGCGTCGACGACGAGCGTGTCGGCGCGGCATTCGTTGACGATGTGTACGCCCGCGGCCTCGGTCGCTGCGACCAGGACCTCCATCAGATACGCGCCCGCCTCGCCCTCGCGAGCGGGCTTGTGGCCGCGAGGCACCGGGCGGGCTTTCTCGTTGAACGGGTAGGCGTCCTCGTTGCCGCTGAACATCAGGCAGTCGGTCGTCAGGGGGGGCGTGACCTTGTCGTCGAGGTAGGTCTCGTTGAACTCGACGCCGAGCGCCCGGAACCACTCGAAATGCTCGACGCTGTTCTCGCAGTACAGACGCACCCGCTGCGGGTCGGCGCCGGCGCCGGCGGCGAGCTCCACATACGCCTTCATGTCGGCGACACTGTCCTCGAAGCCGCAGCTGTTCTGGATCGCCGTGCCGCCGCCGAAGTAGGTGAGCCCCGTCGACAGCGCGGTGGTTCCGCCGCCGACCATCGCCCGCTCCAGTACGGCCGTGTCGGCGCCGGCACGGGCTGCCTCGATCGCGGCCGCGGCCCCCGCCACGCCATGGCCGACGATGACGACATCATGTTCGAGGTCCCACCGGGGGACTTCTTGGGCGCGCAGCGATCGGCGAGGGGAGGAGCTGTCAGCCATCCTCGCGTTCATGCATCGTCTCGTACCAGTGGAAGGCGTCGGATCCCTTGCGTCGGATCCAGCCGGGCATGCGAGAGCCCTTCTTGATTCGATCCTGCATGATCTCGTTGAGGTCGCCGTTACCGGCCATCTCGAGGAAGGTGTGGCCGGCATTGCTGTGGTCGAAGAAGTCGCGTTGCCAGCACCACTTCCAGTCGCCGGCGTAACGGAACCACGACCCACCCGTGCCGGCGATCTCGTAGGGCTCGCCGTCGGGGTTGTTGATCGGTGCGATCTGTCGCCAGAAGCCCACGACCTCGCCCTTGGAATCGTCGACGAGCGTGCGTACGTACGGGTAGGTCCACTGCTGCAGGCCGTCCATCTCGGTGCCGTAGGCCCAGTCGCCGATCTGCTTGCGGCCGCGCGCGCAGAACTCCCACTTCGATCCGTTGTTCCAGCTATAGACGGCATCGTCCGTGTATAGCTGGGACATCTTGCTCCAGTCGCCCGTGCGCCCGGCCTCGTTGTTGGCCTCGACGAAGCGGCGGAACATCTCCTCGAGCTCCTCGCGGGGGAATGACGGCATCTCGCTGCTCTCCTCGTATCGTCGGTGGTCGTCAGTCGTCCAGCAGTCGCAGCGCCGACGTTGGACAGTGCTTCACCGCGCGCTCGGCGCGCTCGCGCTGTTCGGCCGTGATGCGGTCGGTCCGCAATCGCACCTTACGCTCGGCCGGGTCGATCTCGAATAGATCGCGAGCCTCGCCGACGCACACGCCGTGACCCTGGCAGAGGTCGAGGTCGAGTTCGATACGCGCTCGGCCGGCCTCGGCGGGACATGCGTCGCTGGCGGCGGCGCCCGCCGGCGATGCTTGCCCGGCGGCTGCAACGGCACCGCCCACGGTCGCGTGCGCCGACTCGCCGCCCGAGATGCCCTCGCGGCGGCGGTAGCGCACCCTACAGGGCTGCTCGAGCTGCACGACCATCTTCGACTCGTCGTTGCGATAACTCGCGGCGGGCTGCGACATCTCGAACGAGTAGCGGCGCAGCAGCACGCTGAAGATGGTCTTCAGCTGCATGAGCGCGAACTGCGCGCCGACGCAGCGGTGGCGGCCACCGCCGAACGGCAGCCACGCGAAGACGCGGCGATCGGCCGCCGGGTTGTTCTTGTAACGCCCGGGATCGAACCGATCGGGATCCGGGAACACCTCGGGCATCCGGT
>SPBQ01000350.1 GCA_004525875.1 Myxococcales bacterium | reverse complement strand
CCTCGCCTCCGGCGCTGATCTGCGCCTCGACGATCAGATAGCGCGGATGGGTGTCGTCCGCCACCCAGGACCGGATCGCGAGCGGCTTCTCGACCGGGCATGAGCGCTCGTAGCGGACCGTGAGCTCACCGGTCACGACCCGCTTGCCGCGCAGGAATACCGCCGCCGCGCATGAGTACTCGTCGAGGATCGTCGCCACGATGCCGCCATGGGCCACGCCCGGCGCGCCGTGGAAGCGGTCGGACACGAGGGTTGTCCCGACCACCTCGCTCTCGGTACGTGCGAATTCGAGTTGCAGGCCGTCGCCGTTGCGAGGCGAGCAGCCGAAGCAGCCGCCGTCGTCGAACGGGAAGGAGACCGCTTCTCCTCGGCTCACGCGGCCATCTCACCGCTGCGCAGCTTCCGCTCTTCCTCGATGATGTCCTGATCGACGTCCGAGGTCGTGTTGGCCTCGAACTCGAGGATGCCGAGTCCTGCGAAACGCTCTCGCTGACGGTCGGAGAGCAGACCGAGGCTCTTCACGTTGGGGACGATCTTCGAGAACAAGCGGCGCCGGAATTCCCGGGCGAGCGATGACGCCTCGGAAGTCTCGACACACGCGTCGACGTCCATTCCCATCCGCTCCCAGACGTCGCGATTGAGGATACGGTCGCGCATCAGGACGGAGGCCTCGTAGACGAAATCCTCGCGCTCGGCTCGCTCGTTCTCCGACAGATCCTCGTAGAGCTCGCGAAGGCTCAGAACTCCGAACGCGACGTGGCGCGCCTCGTCCTCCATCACCGCTGCGGTCAGATCACGCAGCAACGCGTTGTTCGCCGTGTCGCGCATGACGCCGAACGCCGCCAGCGCCAGGCCCTCTACCATAATCTGCATGCCAAGGAACTTCATGTCCCAGCGCGAATCGGCGAGAATCATATCGAGCAGTTTCTTGAGCTCGGCATTGATCGGGTACTGGTGCTCGAGCTTCTCGAGGACGAATCGTCGGTAGACCTCGACGTGACGCGCTTCGTCCATGACCTGCGTGGCGCCGTACTGCTTGGCTTCGTACCAGGGCGCCGTGTCGACGATCTGCGCCGTCGCGAGCAACGCGCCCTGCTCGCCGTGGAGAAACTGGCAGAGCTGCCAGGTCACGACCTCGTGGCGAAGCTGCTCGATCTCGGCGGAGCTGAGCTTCTCCCACATCGTGGAAGCGTAGATGCCGATGGCCTCGTCGGGGATGAGCTCGCTCAGCGGATCGACGTCGATCGACCAGTCGAGCCGCTCGTCGGCCTCCCACTGATCGCGCTTGGCATTCTTGTAAAGACGCGTCAGCTTCTCGCGGCAGCTGTCGTATTCCCAGTTATAACTGAGGTTCTGAGGTACCTCGAAGGTCTCAACCGCGTGCGTCGCGTCGAACTTTGTCATCGCTGCCATGAAAACATCCTCCTTTGTTGTCTCTCGGCGGGCGCGCCGGAAGTCTCGCGGACGCCCAGGTATCTCTGCATCACGCGGCCGAGCTCGGTGACGATGCGATCGTCGTCCAGCCGTGGCACGGTTGTGCGAATCTGAATCGTGTCGTCGAGCGCGCCGAACAGGACGCGCAGTGCGAAGCGCACCGCCAGCGCGGGATCAGGATGATTGATATCGCTGGTTCGCTCGGCGAGCAGGTTCTCGAGCAGATCGGCGATGTACTCGAAGACTTGCTCCTGGCGCTCCTGCACGGCCTCGTCGAGCACGCCGCGGTGGAGAAACGTGCGCAGCAGACCGGAACGCTCGCGGTAGACGCGAACCAGGAACTCGGCCACCTGCGAGAGGATTTCGGCCGTCGACGAGCCCGCCCAGCGTTGCGGGTCGAGAACGTCCGCAGCCGTGGCTCGGGACTCCTCGGTGAAGCGTTCGTGCAGGGCCTGCACGAGCCGGTCCTTGTCCTTGAATCGGCGATAGAAGCCACCGACCGAAGAACCCGCGCGGCCGGCGATCTCGGCGATGGTCGTCTCTTCGAAGCCCTTCTCGGCGAGCAGCCCCTCGGCCGCATCGAGCAAGCGTCCGAGCGTCTCGCGCGTACGAGCCTGCTGCGGCGGCCGGACCCAACGCAGCATGGACGGGGACTGTCGTTTTTGCTCGACGGCTGCGGCCATACGAAACCGGAACCGAAATTCCGGTTCCTATCTATGCCTCCTGCCGCCCGGAAGTCAAACGGTACGCGAGGGGTTTCGCTATAACCCACAAAAAGCCTTCTATTCCAGCTAGTTACCTGATACCTGCACGCGGCGAGCGTTCTCGGAAGATCCCCGCTATCGTGGCGGGCCGTCCGCAAAGACCCCCGCTCCTGGGGGCCCCGGGCCGCACCTGATGATGCGAAAGGTCCTCATTGCAGTTGCGATCCTGACGGTCGGTCTGGTCGCGATCGGCGCCTTCGCGCTCACGAATCTCGAGGGCTGGCTGAACGAGAACCGGGAGTGGATCTCGGAACGCGCCGAGGAGTCGCTTGGCCGGCCGCTGTCGTTCGACGAGGTCGGCGTCTCGCTCGGTCTCGGCCTCGGCGTGCGCGTGAGCGGCCTACGCATCGCCGACGACCCCGCCTATGCCGACGGTGACCTGGTGGCGATTGACGAGGTTCGGGTGGGCGTGCGTGTGCTGCCCGCTTTGCGGGGGCGGTTCGAGATCACGCACATCACGCTGGAGCGGCCCGACGTGCGAATCGTCAAGACGTCGGACGGCCTGAACTTCGCCGCGCTCGGGCCCGCCTCCGAGGAGCCGAACGACGACGCTGCGTCGGGCACCGCCGCGCTCGTCGCGCTCACCAACATCGACGACGGTCGGGTCACGTTCACGGATCGGACGGTCGATCCCCCACGGGTCGTGTCTGCCGAGCACGTGGCCTGCCGGGTGAGCGATCTCAGCGTCGACTCGCCCGTCCGTTTCGAGCTCGAAGCCGCGGTGCTCGGAGCCGACTCGGCAAACGTGTCCGCGAGCGGGACGCTCGGCCCGATCAACACCTCGACCCCCACACTCACACCGCTGCAGATCGAGGCTGCGGCCGACGCGCTGCCGGTCGGCGAGCTGCTGCGTCTCTACGCGACGGTCGTCGGAGTGGATCAAGGCGCGGCCTGGTTCGAGGCGGATGGCTCTGTCGACGGTTCGATCTCCGCGGCCGGAAACTCCGAAGCACTGGCCATCGAGGCGGAGATCGACGCGACCGGCATACACCTCACCGTCCCGGGCTCGCTCGACAAGAACGCCGGCGTCCCGCTGAAGGTAGCCTTCAACGGGACGGGCTCCCCAACGAGCATCGGCGTGACGCGCGCGTCGGTAAGTCTACACAACGCTCACGTCGACGCGCACGGCACGATCGACGTCCTTGAAACCGGCAGCGGTTACAATCTTCAGCTGACGGCCGAACCGTTCGAGCTCGACGGCTGGCAGGAGCTGCTGCCGTCGCTTTCTGGCTTCGACCTCTCGGGGAAGATGGCGAGCACCCTGGCGATCGTCGGCGAGCCCGCGTCGACCGCTGGCAAGCTTCCAGCGCTCGACGGAACGATCACACTCACCGAGATTGGCGTCGATTCCGCCGATCTCCCGGAGATCGACGGCCTCACGACGACCGTGTTCCTGCGCGACGGCGGCGCAACGCTCCCGCAGACCAGCATGCGCGTGGGCGGCTCGACCATCACGGCACACGCCACGATCGACGACCTCATGGCGCCATCGATAACTTTCAAGCTGTATTCTCCGTCGCTCGATCTCACCGCGATGGGTCTGAGCGATCGCGGCCTCGAGGGGCAGGCGCGGCAGCACGAGCCGGCCGCACACGACACACTCCGTGACGTTCGGGTACAGGG
>SPBQ01000552.1 GCA_004525875.1 Myxococcales bacterium | reverse complement strand
TCGTCATCCACACCGCCGAGGTCGGTTGCGGCATCGCCGCCCATCGCGCGCACCCCGGCCTGCATTTTCACGCCAACGCCGCCATGGCGCTGAACCTGATCGAGGAAGGCCGCAAGGCCGGCGTCGAGCGCTTCATCTACGTCGGCACCGCCGACGCCTATCCGGGCGACGCGCCCGTCCCGATGAAGGAAAGCGATCTCTGGGCGGGTCTGCCCGACGCGTCGCACGCGTCCTACGGCGTTGCCAAGCGTATCGCGGCTATCATGCTCGAAGCCTACCGCGCCGAGTACGGCATGGGCGGGGCGTACCTTCTTATGACCAACATCTACGGGCCCGGCGCCGACTTCGACCCCGAGAGCTCCCAGGTAGTGGCTGCGATGATTCGCCGCTTCGTCGAGGCCGAGCGCAGCGGAGCCGAGCACGCCACATGCTGGGGGAGCGGGCAGGCCACCCGCGACTTCCTCTACGTGGACGACGCGGCCCGCGCGATCGTCGCTGCGGCAGATGCCTACGATTCACCCGTACCTCTCAACATCGGCTCGGGCACCGAGGTGCCGATCCGCGAGCTGGCCGAGCTCACGGCCGCCGCGGCGGGATACGAGGGACGCATCGTCTGGGACACCCCCGGTCCCGACGGCATTGCGCGCCGCAGCCTCGATGTCACGCGGGCGGGCGACCTCCTGGGGTTCAAGCCCGAAGTCTCGCTTGCTGAAGGTCTCGAGCGCACCGTCGGCTGGTGGCGCGAACGGGCGTGAGACCCTATGGCCAGTACCCGCCCACGCTGTTACCTTGAAAAGAATGTCGACCGAGAAGGCGATCATACTTGCCGGCGGCGCCGGTACGCGGCTGCACCCCCTCACGCGGGTGGTCTCCAAGCAGCTGATGCCGGTCTACGACAAGCCGATGATCTACTACCCGCTGTCCACGGTCATGATGGCTGGGATCCGCGACGTGCTGATCATCACGACGCCGGAGGATCGGGCGTCGTTCCGGGCTCTGCTCGGCGACGGTACCGAGCTGGGGATCCGCCTGTCTTATGCCGAGCAGCCCGAGCCGCGTGGGCTCGCCGATGCGTTCATCATCGGCCGCGAGTTTGTTGGTTCCAGCCCGGTATGTCTTATCCTCGGTGACAACATCTTCTTCGGCCACGGGCTGGTCGAGGCTCTCGAGGCGGCTTCGCGGCGCGAGAGCGGCGCGACCGTGTTCGCCTACCAGGTGAAGGATCCGCAGCGTTACGGTGTGGTCGAGTTCGAGAGCTCGGGCCGTGCGCTCTCCATCGAAGAGAAGCCCGAGAAACCGCGCTCGAGCTATGCCGTCACGGGCCTGTACTTCTACGACAACCGTGTGGTCGACATCGCGGCCGGGCTCGAGCCGTCCAGTCGTGGTGAGCTCGAGATCACCGACGTCAACCGTGCCTATCTCGAATCCGGCGACCTGATCGTCGAGGTTGTGGGCCGCGGTATCGCCTGGCTCGACACGGGCACGTTCGGCTCGCTGCTGCAGGCGTCGAACTTCATCCAGACGATCGAGGAACGACAGGGGCTCAAGATCGCCTGTCTCGAGGAGGTCGCATTCCGCATGGGCTTCATCGACGTCGAGCGGCTGACGCGGCTCGGGGCGGCCATGAAGAACGAGTACGGTGCTTACCTGCTCGAGCTCGCGCGCGGAGAGGATCGGCCGTGAAGATCGTCGAGACCGATCTGCCTGAAGTGCTGGTGCTCGAACCGCGCGTCTTCGGCGATACGCGGGGCTTCTTCCTCGAGGCGTTCAACGCTGCCGCCTACGCCGACGCCGGCATCGAGGCGCTGGGGTCGGTGGGCGCAGGCATCGTCCAGATCAATCACTCCCAGTCGGTTCGCGGAACGGTTCGCGGTCTCCACTTTCAGCATCCGCACGGGCAGGGGAAGCTCATCTGGGTCGTGGCCGGCGCCGTCTTCGACGTGGCCGTCGACGTCCGGCGCGGCTCGCCGACGTTCGGTCGGTACGCGGCCGTCGAGCTTAGCTCCGACAACCATCATGTCGTCTGGATACCGGCGGGCTTCGCCCACGGCTTCGCGGTCCTCAGCG
>SPBQ01000296.1 GCA_004525875.1 Myxococcales bacterium | reverse complement strand
GATATCGGGTGGGGCCAGCCCGTCGATACCGTCCACGAGAGCCTCGATCTCGCCGACCAGATCACGCACTAGGTCCTGGTTCTCGCTGGCAATGACGAGCCGCACCTGCGTGCGGCGATCGTCGATGTCGATCTCCTTGATGATGCCGAAGGACACAATGTCGCGGGAAAAGCCCGGATACTTGACCGCCTTCAACAGTTCTTTGAGCTCGTCTGGTTTCACGCGTTCTCTGCCCCGCCCCCCCACACGGGGCCTGACATCGGATCTCCTCGACTCGAGCGGCCCGGTACGAGGAGCGCGACCGCGGACCGGCGGTCGGTCGGCTCCGAGCGGGAATGCTGCCGTGCATGCTCTGCAGAGCCAAGCAGCGGTTCGCACATGAACACCGGCGCTCCAGCGAAGCAATGACCTTGACGACTTCGCGAAAACCCGGCTAACGTCCCCCTTTCGAGGACCTGATACCTGACTCCTCGAGTCGAGCGAGCAGCAAGCCATCTCCAGGCCAAATCACATGCGGCAGATCCGCCCGTACACGATTATCTACACGCTCGCTGCCCTGGCCGGCGCCGCTTTCGTTGCCCCTGGAACGATCCACGCGCAGGTCGATGTCCCGGTCTTCACGAGCGCCGAGCTCAAGTGTCAGACCGTCATCAACACTGCCTCGACGCAGTATGTGAAGGACGTCTTCGTAGCTCGACAGAGCTGCTTCGACGCGCAGATGGCCGGCACCATCGCGCTCGACGTCGACTGTCGCGTCGATGTCAACGACAACTCCTCGACAGGCGACGAGGGCACGGATGACGCGTTGCGCAAGGCGACGGGTCGCCTCCTCGCCGATGTCCCGCCCAAGTGCGCTGGAATCGACTTGTCGATCCTGGGCTTCCCCGGATTCTGTCGAAATGTTCCAGTCGATCGCCCGTTCGACACGTTCGACCTCACGGACTGCTTGCTCACATCGAGCGAGGAGGTCGTAGCGCTCCTCATCGACTTCGAGCAGCCTTCGGTAGACTTCGTATTCGTGCGGCCGGAACGCGTGTGCCGCAACGACGTGTCGGTCAAGTCGTCGCGCTTGTTCACTGGTGAGTTCGAGGCACGGCAGAACTGTCTCATCCGCCAGCTCAAGCAAAAGATTTCAGAAGACGTCGACTGCCGCCTCGAGGAGAACATCGACGCACCGGGCACGGGCGACCCTGGGACCGACGATCTGATCGTGGCGGCGCACGGCAGCAAGCTGCGCGCGATCTCCAACGCGTGTGGGCACATCTTCCTCGACGACGTCGGCTTCCCGAACATGTGCCCGGCGCCCGGTGGCAACGTCTATCCACTGACAGCGCTGCGCGAGTGTATGTTCTCGTCGCACCACTTCGACATGATCCGCTTCCTCGACATCATGAATCCGCTGACCACCAAGTGCGGCAACGGTGATCTCGACTTCACGGAGCAGTGCGACGACGGCGACAACACAACGGAGCCAGGCAAGCTGTGCCGCTTCGATTGCTCGATCAACGCCAACTGCGGCGATCCTCTCGACACCGGAACGATTTCGACGAGCGATGCTCTCTTCATTCTACATGCGGCGATCGGACTGGAGTCGTGCGATCTCTCACTGTGCGACCTCAATGGAGACGGCTTCATCACGGTCGTAGACGCTCAGGTGGCGCTACTGATCGCCGCCGGCCTCGACGCGACGCTCAATTGCCCGGCACCGCTCTCGCTCACGTGCGGCAACGGGACTCTCGACCGATTCGAGCAGTGCGATGACGGCGACATCCTCTGGACGCTGGGCGAATCGTGCAACTCGAGCTGCCTGCGCCTGGGCTGTGGGGATCCGAACGATTCGGGCGCCATCTCCGTGGTCGACGCCGTCATCATACTGGATGTCGCCAACGAAGAGCGTGAGTGCGACCTCACCGTATGCGACGTCGACAATAACGGCAGGATCACCGTCACCGATGCGATGATCGTTCTCCAGGTCGCCGGCGAGCTCGACGTCACGCTCAACTGTCCCGCTTTCTGATCCTTCGCCGGACCGCCCCTCTGCGCCGACGCATCTACGACCGTCTCAACGGCGGCCGCACAGGTTCAGCACGATCGTCAGCACGACGCTGACCACCACGCACGTCGCAAGCGGGAAGAGGATGGTGACGTTCTTGCGCTGCAGGAAAATATCGCCCGGCAACAGCCCTCCGCCGAACCGTCCCAAGAGGTAGGCCAGCAGCCCGGCGGCGATCAGGACGATGCCGCCCAGGATGAGCAATCTGGCCAGCTCGTTCATTCGCCCGATTCTTCTATACCTCTGCGACGGGCGTGTCAGTGGCTTACGCGTTCTGGGCAAAGTCGCTGCGAAGTGGTAACTGAAAGGGTTCATGGATCTGCATCTGGCCGGAAAGGCGGCGATCATCACGGGCGGAGCCTCGGGCCTCGGGTACGCCACGGCCGAGTACATGCGGCGCGAAGGCGTGAACCTCCTGCTCGCCGACTCGAACGAAGACAACCTGGCTTCGGCTCGCGACTCGCTCATCACCGATGGCAGCGAGGCCGGCGTCGAGACGTTTGCCGTTGACGTCCGCAGCTTCTCGGCGTGCCGTGCCATGGTCGCTGCAGCCATCGGCGCGTTCGGCCGCGTCGACATCCTCGTCAACTCGGCCGGAGTCGGTGGCCCCATCAAGTACTTCGCCGACAGCGCGCCCGAGGATTGGCAGGACCTCGTAGCCGTCAATCTCATGGGTGTCATGAATTGCTGCCGGGCGGTCACCGATACCATGATCGAGCACCGTTACGGGAAGATCGTGTCGATGGCCTCTGAGTCGGGTCGCGCCAACGAGAAACGCATCGTCGTGTACGGCGCGACCAAGGGAGGGGTAATCTCCCTGACGCGCGGCATGGCCGCCGAGCTCGGCCGTCACTCCATCAACGTGAACGCCGTCTGCCCCGGCGTGACCCACACCCCGATGACGTCCTATCTCACCGAGGAGATCGAGCGGGCATCGGAACGCCATTACCCGCTCGGCCGGCTCGGGCGCCCCGAGGACATTGCTCCACTGGTCACGTTCCTCGCCTCCGACGAAGCGTCGTGGATCACGGGGCAGGCCATCAGCGTCAGCGGAGGCTTCGGCAGGAGCTGAGAGCCCGCGCCGCGAGCGGCGTAACCGTGATGGAGTTCCTCACCACCGTCCTATCCGAGATCGCAAGAGTCTTCTACGAGGGATCCCTGTACATCCTCGTCGGTTTCCTCGTGGCCGGCCTGCTCCACGAGTTCCTCCCGACCGACGCGATCGCGCGCCACCTCGGAGGCGAGCGGCCGCGGTCCGTGCTGCTGGCGGCGCTGTTCGGTGCGCCCCTACCGCTGTGCTCGTGCGGGGTGTTGCCGGCGGCTGCTGCGTTGCGCCGCAAAGGGGCCGGCCGCTCGTCGTTGATGTCGTTCCTCATCTCTACTCCGGAGACCGGCGTCGACTCGATTGCGCTTACTTACGGGCTGATGGGACCAGTGATGGCCGTCGTACGCCCCGTGGTTGCGATCGTCACCGGCGTGATCGCAGGTCTCATCTCGATCGCTCTCGGCGACAGCGAGGACGACGATGCCGCCGCCAGCGACGCGGTATCATGCGAAACCCAAGGTCATGCTCAGGGCCACGCCCACCGCCCCGGCGAGGAGTGCACCGACCTACCGGCCGCCAGCACGGGATCCTACGGCCGCATGCGAGGCGTCGTGCGCTACGGATTCGCGACCCTGCTCGACGAGATCGCGTTCTGGATCGTGATCGGCATCGGGCTCACCGGCCTGATCGCGGCGATGATCCCCGACGACTTCTTCTCGGCCGTGCTCGGCTGGGAAAGCGGCCTCATCCCGATGCTCGCGATGGTGCTCGCGGGCCTGCCCCTCTATCTGTGCGCCAGCGCGTCGACGCCGGTGGCCGCCGCGCTCGTCCTCAAGGGCCTGTCGCCGGGTGCGGCGCTCGTCTTCCTGCTGGTCGGCCCGGCCACCAACGCGGCGACGATCACGGTCGTGGGGCGCCTGCTCGGCGGCCGGCGCCTGCGTGTCTACCTCGGCTCGCTCATCGTGGTGAGCCTCGCCGCCGGCCTGCTGCTCGACATGTTCGCGGCCGACGCCGTCCGCGCCACGACCCTGGCCGGCGGGCCAGAACGCGATTCTCGCGCCATGTTCGTGGTGAAGGCAGCGGCCGCTCTGATCTTCCTCGCCCTGATCGCCGCCAGCTTCGTCCGCACGCGCTTCCGCGAGG
>SPBQ01000557.1 GCA_004525875.1 Myxococcales bacterium | reverse complement strand
GGTCGCAGCCGCTCGTCGAGCAAGGAACGAAGCTGCGCCGGCAGGCATCGCTCACGGCGTTCGTCGCGGTCGCCTTGTGCGCGCTGTTACTGAGTCTGCCGCCGCAGCTTCGTTCCTTGCTCGACGAGCGGCTGCGACCGCCGGCGGCCGAGGACATCCCGAGCCTGTTCCTGTTCGACATCCAGCCCGAGCAGGCGGGTCCGCTTCGCGACCACGTTGCGCGTGCGGGAACCGAGCTGCAGCGGTTGGCGCCGATGGTGCGTGCGCGTCTGGACGCCATCAATGGGGAGTCGATCGGCGTGAGCGCCGACCCGAGACCGGTCGCGCGTGTCACTGCCCTGCGCGATCGTCAGCACCTTCGCGGTCGGCGTTACAATCTGACCTACCAGGCTGAGCTTGCCGCGACGGAGACCCTCGTCGAGGGGCGGCCGTTCTCCGGTGCGTACGACTTGGCCGGGGGGGCCCTTGCCGAGATCTCGATGGAGATCGACTTCGCCAAGCGGCTCGGTGTCGGCCTTGGCGATGAGCTACGCTTCGATGTGCAGGGCGTTCCGGTCGAGGGCCGCATCGTTAACCTGCGTAGCGTGGACTGGAACAGCATGCAGCCGAACTTCTTCGTGTCGTTCCAGCCCGGTGTGCTGGAGTCTGCGCCGGCCGTGTTCCTGGCTTCGGTGCCCGCGCTGCCGCCGGCGGTTCGAGACCGCCTGCAGGCATCGGTCGTCGAGGCGTTCCCGAACGTGTCGATGATCGACGTCTCGCGCGGCGTCGACCGCTTGCTCGGCCTGCTCGATCAGCTCCAGTGGGCGATCACAGCCACGGCGGTGACCTCGCTCGCCGTCGGCCTGCTGCTCGTGTTCGCGATCGCGCGCGACGAGGCACAGGGGCGGCGCTGGGACGTGAACATGCTCAAGGTCCTCGGCGCACGTCACGGCCTCGTGCGGCGCAGCATCGATGTGGAGTTCGCTGTGCTCGGGCTCGGCGCGGGGCTGGTCGGCTGCGCTGCCGGTGCGGCCGTGTGCGCCGTCCTGGCCATGGGCCCGCTCGACGTGGCGTGGTCGCCGCCGTGGAAGGCGCTGGTGCTGGTCATCGCTTCGTTGCCGATCATCAGCACGCTGGCGGCGCGCGTCGCGATGCGTGGGGTGCTGGCCGAGCGACCGCTCGCGCTGCTGCGCTGATCGCGACCCTCGGGCTCCTGAGAGACCGGCTGGCCCTGTCCGCCACCAGGCGATAGTGGAAAACGCGGAGGTGGCGCATGGCCACAGACGAGTACTCGCCGGAACAGCACGCGATGATCGAGGTATGGGAGCGGCACACGGCGGCCGAGTTCGAGCAGGGCGGAAGGGTAGTCGATCGGTCGGCGCCGGCCAACCGGCTCATCGACCGACTTGAGAACGCGGGCAGCTGAGCAGCCTGCTAGTTTTTGAGGCTGCGCCGGACCGCGGCGCTCAGCTCGTCGGGCTCGAACGGCTTGTAGACGACGGCACAAACGTGCGAGTCGATCGCTTTCGCCTCCAGTGCCGGTGTCGGGTAGCCGGTGATGAGAATGGTCTCGAGATCCGGGCTCTCCCGGCGCAACGCGTGTGCGACGTCGAAACCGTCGAGCTCGTCCTTCAGCATCCAGTCGACGACCAGAAGGTCGGGGTGGAACTCGCGGGCCACGTCGATCGCGTTTTGGCCGGTACCGGCGGTCTCTACGGTGTATCCTTCGTCGGCGAGCAGCTCCTTGATGCGCGTGCGGTAGCCCGCCTCGTCGTCGACGACCAGTATCTTCGTCATGACTTCTACTCGTGCGTCTGTTCGGCCGCGCGGCGGACGGTCTCGCACAGCTCCTCTGGGTCGAAAGGTTTCTCGAAGAAAGCGAATACGTGCAGGTCACGAGCCTTCTTTTCGACCGCGGCCGACGGATAGCCCGTGATTATGATCGTCTTCAGGCCGGGCGCCTCGGCTTGCACCGACTCGGCGACCTCGAAGCCGTCGTGCTCGTCGCACAGCATCCGGTCGACGACGAGC
>SPBQ01000100.1 GCA_004525875.1 Myxococcales bacterium | reverse complement strand
GCCCGTGGGCCATCTGCTCTCTCAGGTGGCGGGGGCCTACAACGCGATTTGTCTGCGCGGCCGCGCGCTCGGCACGTCGATCTATTACGGGCGGGGAGCCGGCATGATGCCCACCGCGACGGCCGTCGTGGCCGACGTGATGGACGCGGCCCGCGCGCTCGGCAACGGAGGCGGCCGCCGCGCGGCCCCGCGCCCGTATGGCTCCCCGATCGCCGAGTTGAGCGAGGCCCGCGTGGTGCCGATGGCGCAGACTTCGCACGAGCACTATCTGCGTTTCGCCTGCGCTGACCGGCCGGGTGTTCTCGCGGCCATTGCGTCGGTGCTGGCCGAGGAAGGTATCAGCTTGGCCACCGTCTCCCAGCACGGTGGCGCTGATGATGGTGCCGTCCCGGTCGTCATGCGCACGCACCGTACGACCGAGTCCGCGATGACGCGTGCGCTCGCGCGTATCGGTGCGCTCGACGGCGTTCACCGACCACCCGTCCTCATCCGCGTCGAGGAGACGCTGGGGTCCGAGGAGTAACGAAGGGAGGTGTTCCCGTGCAGCGAAATCTCGCCCTCGAACTGGTTCGTGTAACCGAGGCGGCGGCGCTTGCCGGCGCGCGTGAGAACGGTCGGGGCGACGAGATGGCCCCCGAGCGTGTCGCCAGCGAAGCCATGTGCCGGGTCTTTCCCGATGTCGGCGCACAGGGCGAGATTGTCGTCGGCGATCCACAGCAGGAGTCGGGTGACGGCCTGGCGACCGGAGGTCGGCTCGGAGACCGCGGACCGGAGGTGGATATCGCCGTCGATCCGCTCGAGGGCGGCGTGAGCTGTGCTCTCGGCGGTCCGAACGCCATGTCCATCATGGCTCTCGGAGACCGTGGCAGTTTCCTGCGATGCCCTCCCCACACCTACATGTCGAAGATCGCAACCTCCGCGGACGGTCGCGGTGTCGTGAGCCTCGACAAATCGGCGCAGGAAAATCTCGAGGCGCTGGCCGAGGCGCGGTCGGTGTACGTGGAGGACCTGTCCGTCGTCATTCTCGACCGACCTCGTCACGGCGATCTCATCGAACAGGTTCGCGACGCGGGTGCGCGGGTCCGCCTGATTCCGCACGGCGACGTGGCGGCGGCGATGGCCGCGGCGCGTCCGAGCTCCGGCATCGACCTGCTGCTGGGCACGGGGGGCGCCTCGCAGGGCGTCCTGTCGGCGGCGGCGATCAAGTGCATGGACGGCTTCATGCAGTGCCGCTTCGAGCCTCGCAACCAGTCGGAGACGAACTCGCTGTTCGAATACGGAATCCACGACGTGGAGAAGATCTACGATCTCGACGACATGGTTTCGGGCAACACGCTGTTTGCGGCCACCGGGGTGACCAACGGCGAGTATCTGGTCGGGGTCAAGTTCTTCAAGGGAGGGGCGATCACGAACTCGGTGGTGATGCGCTCGGCGAGCGGCACGGTACGGCTGCTCGAGACTCACCACCGCTTCGACTACAAGCCGGACTACAGCTAGGCTAGGAGCCCTCCGATGGCCTCCGATCCCGCAAAGAAAGCGGAAACCGAGCCCGTAAGGGCCCGTTTTTCAACGATTTCCGGTATGGAAATCGAAGAATGCTACGGTCCCGGTGACGGTTCCCGTGAGATTGGTGAGCCCGGGCGTTACCCGTTCACCCGCGGTGTCTATCCGTCGATGTACCGTGGCAAGCGCTGGACGATGCGCCAGTTCGCGGGATTCGGCTCGGCCGCCGACACGAACGTCCGGTTCAAGTACCTGCTGGAGCACGGCTCACACGGGCTCTCGACGGCCTTCGATATGCCCACCCTGATGGGCTACGACGCCGACGCCGAGCGCGCCCTGGGCGAAGTCGGCCGCGAGGGGGTATCGGTCTCGACCATCGAGGATATGGAAGAGCTCTTCGCGGGCATCCGGCTCGACGAGGTGACGACTTCGATGACCGTCAACTGCACGGCCTCGGTGCTGCTCGCCATGTATCTGGTGGTTGCCGAGCGGCGCGGCTGCAAGTGGAAGGATCTGGGCGGGACGATCCAGAACGACATGTTGAAGGAGTTCATCGCCCAGAAGGAATGGATCTCGCCGCCCGAACCCTCGGTGCGCATCGTGACGGACATGATCGAGTTCTGCGCCACCGAGGCGCCGCGCTGGCACCCCGTCTCGATCTCCGGTTACCACATCCGTGAAGCGGGATCGACGGCTGTCCAGGAGCTCGCGTTCACGCTCGCCGACGGCATCGCGTACGTGCAGGCCGCGGTCGACCGCGGCCTCGATCCCGACGTCTTCGGGCCGCGCCTGTCGTTTTTCTTCAACGTACACAACGACTTCCTCGAGGAGATCGCGAAGATTCGCGCCGCCCGCCGGATGTGGGCGCGCGTGATGCGTGAGCGCTTCGGGGCCAAGACCGATCGCGCGTGCATGATGCGGACGCATGCGCAGACTTCAGGCGTGTCGCTCACGGCGCAGCAGCCGCTGAACAACGTCGTACGCGTGGCGACCCAGGCGCTCGCGGCGGTGCTGGCGGGCGTTCAGTCACTGCACACGAACTCTCTCGACGAAACTCTCGCGCTTCCCACCGAGGAGGCGGTCACGGTCGCGCTGCGCACACAGCAGATCCTCGCCGAGGAGAGCGGGGTTGCCAACACCGTGGACCCGCTCGGCGGGAGCTGGGCGATCGAAGCCCTGACCGACCGCATGGAGCGGGAGGCCATGGCGTACATCGAGCGCATCGACGCCATGGGCGGGATGCTGCGCGCGGTCGACATCGGCTTCCCGCAGCAGGAGATCGCCGACGCTGCGTTCGGCTACCAGATGGCCGCCGACGCGGGCGAGTACGTCACCGTCGGCGTCAACGGCTACACCATGGAAGAGGATACCAAGTTGGACACGCTCAAGATCGGCCTTGATCTCGAGGAGCGCCAGCGCGGCCGAGTCCAGGCGTTCAAGGCCGCCCGCGACGGCACGGCGGTCGAGGCCGCGCTCGAGCTGGTGGCGGAGGCGGCCCGCGCAGGCACGAACATCATGCCGCCGGTGGTTGACGCCGTGCGTGCGGGCTGCACCGTTGGAGAGATTTCCGACGTTTACCGGGAAGTGTTCGGGGTTTATGGTGACCCTGCCTGGGTCTAACGGCCCGGCATCCGAGCTCAGTAGGAGAGAGTGGTGTCAGCAGAGCAATCGCTCAGGATCTTGGTGGCGAAACCCGGACTGGATGGGCACGACCGGGGTGCGAAGATCATCGCCCGCGCGCTGCGCGACGCGGGGTTCGAGGTAATCTACACGGGTCTGCATCAGACCCCCGAAATGATCGCCGAGGCCGCCGTCCAGGAGGATGTGGATGCGGTCGGGCTGTCGATTCTGTCCGGGGCTCACTTGACACTGTTTCCGAAGATTCTAGCGCTGCTCAAGGAGAAGGGGCTCGAAGACGTCCCCGTCTTCGGCGGCGGTATCATCCCGGACGACGATATCGTCGAGCTCAAGGCGGCTGGCGTGCGCGAGGTGTTCACGCCCGGCGCCAGCACGAAGAAGATCGTCGAATGGATCCGGGAGAACGTTCCCGTGCGCGCTTGAGGGCGAGCTGCGTGAGCGGACCACCGAAGCAACCGAACCGGAGGTAACTGAGAGTGTCGAAGGCAGTGATCGTAAGTGCATGCAGGACGGCGGTGGGGACGATGGGTGGGGCCCTGTCGAACGTCAAGGCTACCGATCTCGGCGCGCTCGCCGTCAAGGAAGCGGTATCGCGTGCACGCATCGATGGGGGGGATGTCGACGAGGTGATTCTCGGAAACGTCATCTCGGCGGGGCTGGGACTGAACGCTGCACGTGTGGCGGCGATCGCTTCTGGCGTGCCGGAGGAGGTGCCCAGCTTCGGCGTGAACAAGGCTTGCGGATCGGGCCTGAAAGCGGTGGCTCTCGCGGCGCAGTCGATTGCGTGCGGCGATGCGGAGACGGTCGTCGCCGGTGGCTTCGAGAACATGAGCGCGTCCCCTTACCTGCTGACGAAAGCACGCTACGGGTACCGGATGGGGCACGATCAGATCCTCGATTCGATGATCGCCGACGGTCTGAGTTGCCCGATCACGCTCGTTCACATGGGTGTCACGGCGGAGAACGTCGCCGAGAAGTACGGAATCTCGCGCGAAGCGCAGGACGAGTTCGCTGCCGCCAGCCAGCGCAAGGCCGGCGAGGCGCAGGAGTCGGGAGCATTCGACGACGAGATCTTCGGCGTCGAGCTGGCCCAGAAGAGCGGCGATCCGATCGTTTGCAAGAAGGACGAGCATCCGCGACCCGACACGACTGCAGAGAAGCTGGCCCGGCTCCGCCCGGCGTTCAAGCGCGAGGGCGGATCGGTGACGGCGGGCAACGCGTCCGGTATCAACGACGGGGCTGCCGCGCTCGTCGTCATGTCCGAGGAGCGGGCGAAGGCGGCCGGCCTCGAACCGCTGGCCGTGATTCGCGGCGCCGCCAGCGCGGGCGTCGACCCATCGATCATGGGCATGGGGCCATGGCCGGCCTGTGAGAAGCTGCTCGACCGTGTCGGCTTGTCCAAGGGCGACATCGGCCTGTGGGAGCTGAACGAGGCGTTTGCGGCGCAGTCGCTGGGCGTCCTTGCGGAGCTCAAGATCGATCCGGAGCGAGTGAACGTCAACGGTGGTGCCATCGCGCTCGGACATCCGATCGGGGCAAGCGGTGCGCGCGTGCTGGTCACGCTGCTGTACGCGATGAAGAAACGTGGCGTGCCTCTGGGCGTCGCCTCGCTGTGCATCGGCGGCGGCCAGGGGATCGCGCTGGCTGTTGAGCGGGTCTGAGTCTTCGTCGGAAGGTGCCGTCGCAACGACTGTGACGGCAGCCTCCGACCGCGTCCCTGGGCGTGTCGCCGCGTTCTTCGACGTGGACGGGACGCTGCTGCGCGTGCAGTCCGGCGTCCTTTACATCGCCTACCTGCGTCGCAACGGCCTGATGGGCCGTGCGGACCAGGCCCGCATCTACTGGGCCTTCCTCACTTACCGTCTGGGGATGCTGAACATGCGCAAGCTGGCCGAGGTGACGTCGCGGTGGCTGCGCGGGCGTGAGGAGGAGGAGGTCGCCGAGCACTGCCGCCACTGGTACGAGACGGAGGTGAGGGCCCACATGCGCTCCGAGATTGTCGACCTCGTGCGTGACCATTGCGCGCGGGGCCACCTGGTGGCGTTGCTGACCGGCGGCACGCACTACCTCAACAGCCTCATCGCGGCCGACCTCGACATCGAGCATGTCCTGGCCAGTGAGCTCGAGGTGGTCGATGGACGTTTCACCGGAGAGCCGATCCAGCCGCTGTGCTACGGCCGCGGCAAGATCGAGCGCGCGACCCGCTTCGCCGCCGAGCATGACGTGTCGCTCGCCGCGAGCTACTTCTACACCGACAGCATCACCGACATGCCGATGCTCGAGAAAGTCGGCCATCGGCGCATCGTCGATCCCGATCCCAGGCTTCGCCGCGAGGCGCAGCACCGGGGCTGGGCGCTGGTCGACGTGTCGTCGTGAGCCAGCGAGCGGGCGAGGCCCCGCGGCGTCTGGTCTGTCTGGTCCCGAGCATCACCGAGCTACTGTTCACGCTGGGTGCCGGCGGCCGTCTGGTCGGGCGCACGCGCTACTGTGAGGAACCTTCCGGTCGGGTCGAGAACGTGGAGACCGTGGGGGGAACGAAGAACCCGGACTGCGAGCGCATCATCGGGCTGGCGCCTGACCTGGTGATCGTCAACCGTGAAGAGAATAGAATCGAGGACTTTCGCCGGCTCGAGAGCGCCGGTCTCCGGGTCCTCGTGACGCACCCGCGCACGGTGGCGCAGGCTGCCGACATGATCGAAGCCGTCGGCGATGCGGTCCACGCCGCCGAGCCTGCACGGCGCCTGGCCGCGCAATGCCGCGCCAGGCTCGTCCGGCAGCAGCCAAAGCCATCGGCAACAGGGCCGGTGCGCGTCTTCTGTCCGATCTGGCGGCGTCCCTGGATGACCTTCGGCCCATGCACTTACGTGGCCGATGTGCTGCGGCAGGCCGGCATGGAGAGCATGTACGACGCGTCCGAGGGGCCGGATTTCTTCGAGGTAGAGCTGGCCGACGTGCGCGCGCGTCGGCCCGAGCTCGTGCTGCTGCCGGACGAGCCCTACGTGTTCCGCCCCGAGCATGCCGAGGAGTTGCGCAGCGGCGGCTTGGAGGCGCGCTACGAGCTGCTCGATGGCAAGGATCTCGCCTGGTACGGACCCCGGACCCCGTGGGCACTCGAGCGCCTGGCGAAGCTGTGCAGCGGCTGACCCGCTGGGGCGGGCTATCGGCCGCCTTACGCACATCACCGAACCGGGCCTGGTTGATTTGCGTCCGACTCGTGGCCAACTAGACGGATCCTCTTTGACCGGAGGAGGGGGCGGTTTGAGCGGCGGCTATTCGAAAATTCCACCACACAGCCTGGAGGCCGAGGAGTCGATCATCGGCGGCCTCCTGCTGGATAACCTTGCCTACGATCGCATCGCGGACAAGATCGGCGCCGACGACTTCTACGTCGAGCGCAACGCGCGCATCTTTGCCGGGATGGCGCAGCTGTCCGCCGAGGGGCAACCGATCGACGTCATCACCGTCTCCGAGCGGTTGAAGAAGAACGGCGAGATCACGAAGATCGGCGGGCTTTCCTACCTCGTCGAGATCACGGAGCGAGTGCCGACGGCCGCGAACATCGAGAATTACGCGAGCATCGTCGCGGAGAAATCGTTGTTGCGACGGATGATCCGCGTCTCGACCGAGATCATCGAGAACGCGTACTCCAGCGCGGTCGATTCCTCGGAGTTCATCGACCGCGCCGAGAAACAGATCTACGAGATCTCGGAAGGGGCGCGCGACTCGGGCCTGCAGCGCATCGACACGCTCGTACCGAAGGCCGTCGACAACATCGACGAGCTCATGAAGCGCAAGTCCGACGTCACTGGTGTGGCGACGGGCTTTGTCGACTTCGACCGGCTGACAGCAGGTCTACAGCCCTCCGACCTGATCATCGTCGCGGGACGTCCGAGCATGGGCAAAACGGCGCTGGTGCTCAATATCGCCGAGAATGTCGCCGTGCCCGCGCGTTTGCAGGACGGTGAGACGCCGCCCGGTGTCGCGATCTTCTCGCTGGAGATGTCGAACGAGCAGCTCGTCATGCGCATGCTCTGCTCGCAGGCTTCGCACGATATGGCCGACGTGCGTCGTGGCAGCGTGCCGACCCGGCAGTACAGCGATCTGGCCCGCGCGGCTGGACGACTCGGTCAGGCGCCAGTCTACATCGACGACACGCCGGCGCTGAGCGCCATGGAGCTGCGCGCCCGCGCTCGCCGGCTGTCTCGCGATCCGAACGCCAATCTCGGGCTCGCGATCGTCGATTACCTCCAGCTCATGCGCGGAAACGGCGAGGACAGTCGCGAGCAAGAGATCTCCAGTATCTCGCGGTCGCTCAAGGCGCTCGCCAAGGAAATCCGCGTTCCGGTCGTCGCGCTGTCGCAGCTCAACCGTCAGGTCGAGCTGCGCTCGGACAAACGGCCGGTGATGGCCGACCTCCGTGAATGGGTCACCGGAGACACCCTCGTCATGCTCGCCGCTGGCCGGCGCGTTCCGGTCCGCACGCCCGTGGGTCGATCGCTCGATGTG
>SPBQ01000095.1 GCA_004525875.1 Myxococcales bacterium | reverse complement strand
CGAGCCGCTGACGCCGCGCACTGCCGGCCAGCTCGATTCCGAGTCCGATTCCGAGTCCGAGGCGCGGGCCGACGGTGCGGTGAACGCCGTCGCGGTTGCCGATCCACTGGCCTGCCAGTCGGGGCGACTCAGCTACATCCACGGCAAACAGGGGGACCGTTTCCCGGTAGCCGGCGCCTTCGAGGCGGCCGGTAAGCGTTACTACCTGCTCGAGATTCCGACGCCGAACGGCACCATGTACATCGCCGTCGACGCTCTTGGCCGGCTCAAGTACGACCCGTATCTGGCATGGCACGAACTCGATGACACGGCCGCTACGCGCTTCGGCGTGCCGCTCGAGTACCAGAACGCGTCGGTCGCGATGGGGGAGCAGGGTCGGCTGTTCCGCTTCGAGACCACCGAGACGGTCTCCGTCCATGGTGGCGCCTACCGCAACTTCGAGCTGGTGTACAAGGGGACTACCTACGACCACCGCGGAATGGTCTACCACGTTCTCTACAAGGAGTACGGGCGCGACCGTCCGACGGTGCCGATCTTCATTCAGGATCTCGCGTACGCGAGCCAGACCGATACCGTCGACATTCTCGGGATGCGCATCCGTGTTCACGACGTCGACGACAGTCAGATCAGCTACACCGTCCAGCGCGACTGACAAAGAAAAAGGACGCACGCGCGACCTTTTCCCTCAGCGACACGAAACTGGCACGCTCGGCCCATGATCGTTCGCGAGGCGACGCCTGACGACGTCGCATTCGTGGTCGAGGCGATTCGCGGGCTGGCCGAGTACGAGAAGCTCGAGCACGAGTGTGCGGCGCGCGTCGGCATGCTCGAGCGTCACGTCTTCGGGGAGCTGCGGTACGCGGAGATCCTGATTGGCGAGATCGACGGTGAGCGCGCCGGATACGCGCTCTTCTTCCACACCTACAGCACGTTCCTGACCCGTCCCGGTATCTACCTGGAGGACCTCTTCGTGCGACCCGCCGACCGGCGCCGTGGGCTGGGCCGCGCACTTCTGGCCCGGGTGGCCGGATTGGCGGTCGAACGCGACTGCGGCCGCCTCGAATGGGCTGTTCTGGACTGGAACGAGCCAGCGATCGCCTTTTACCGGTCGCTCGGTGCCGGACCCCTGGAGGACTGGACCACCTTCCGGCTCACGGGCGAGGCGCTGGCGAGGCTCGGTGGGTGACATGCGCGCCGCGCCTCCTTTATACTGACGGCCCCCGCCGGGTCGGGGGCGCACACACGGCGATGTCGGGAAAGAAAGAAAACGTCCACAGAGAGCTGGAGCGCGTGATCGACGCGGTTGCGGAAAGCTACGGCGCGGGGCGCGGCATCGACAAACTCGAGAGCGCCGCGCTGCCGAACCAGCGCAAGGTTGCCGAGGCGCTCTCCCATCTCGAGCACGTCATCTACATGGGCTGCTACTCGGCCCGAGAACTCGATCTGGTCAATCTGCGTCACCACCTCAGCGATCACCTCTACGACGCGTTCGAGATGCTCGTCGAGCAGACCGCCCGCGCCACCGCCTACTATCGTTCAGGCGGCAGCGAGCCGAGCGACGACGACGAGGCGCGCAGCCGCCGGGCGGTCATCGACGTGTTCTCACGGATCCCCGCCCTGCGCGAGCTGGCCGATTTCGACGTGCGCGCTGCGTTCGACGGTGATCCCGCCGCCGGCAGCATCGAGGAGATCATTTTCAGCTATCCAGGCCTGCTCGCCGTCACCGTCTATCGCATCGCGCACGAGTTTTATGAGCACGGCGTGCCGATGATCCCGCGCATCATGACCGAGGACGCGCACGGTCGAACCGGCATCGACATTCATCCGGGCGCGCGTCTCGGGCGCAGCTTCTTCATCGATCACGGGACAGGAGTCGTGATCGGCGAGACCACCGTGATCGGCGACAACGTCAAGATTTATCAGAGCGTCACTCTCGGAGCCCTCGCGATTCAGCGCGACGAGGTCGGCGCGCTGGTGCGAGGGGCCAAGCGTCACCCGACGATCGAGGATGACGTGACCATTTACGCAGGCGCAAAGATTCTTGGCGGTGAAACCGTGCTCGGCCGCGGATCGGTGGTCGGGGGCAACGTCTGGCTCACCGAGTCGGTTCCGCCCTACACGCAGGTCACGTACTCGGCGGCGCGAGGCTGCGAGATGCAGACGATCCGCCAGGTAGAGCAGGGGAACGGCGGTCCCGACAGCGACGGCAAGCCGACCGTGAAGGGTAGCGGATCGGCGACGGGCTGAGGCCGACCGCGGGCCGCGCTCCTGGAGCGTCGGTGCGAGCCCCTCGCGGGCCAACTCGACAGTCCGAATCGGAGGAACGAATGGATACGCAGGCGACGCCGGCGAGCACGGACAGCGACGCGGGTCTCTTCGACATCATGTACACGTGCCGAGCCATGCGGCGCCTCAAGCCCGACCCCGTACCGGAGGAGCTCCTCGTGAAGCTCGTCGAGGCGGCGACCCAGGCGCCGAGCAGCAGCAACAATCAGTGCTGGCATTTCGTGATCGTCCGCGATCGCGAGACGAAGCAGCGGATCTCCGAGCACTGGCGACGCGGCTGGGCCTGGTACCAGGACGCGCTGGCCTCGGCGCCGGCGCGCGCGGGTGAGGACCTCGACTCGCGTGTTCGCCAGCGCAAGGCGGGCGACTACATGATCGAGCACATGGCCGAGATACCGGCGCTCATCTTCGTGTGCATGAAGAAGGACGCGGTCATGGCGAAGGCGTTGCAGTCACCGCGTGTCGTTACAGCGGCGCTACGTCACTTCGGACCGGCCGGAACGCTCCGGTTCCTGATGGGCGCGGGTCGCGCCGGCACCACAGGCATCGACTCCACGGCATATCCCGCGGTGCAGAACCTGTTGCTCGCCGCGCGCGCGTTGGGACTGGGTACGGTACTGACAACGCCGCATCTGTTCACGCCCGGGGCATACGAGGAGATTCTCGGCATCCCGGCCGACGTGACGCTCACGGCCGTCCTCCCGGTCGGCTACCCCAAGGGGAAGTTCGGCCCGGTCTCGCGTCCGCCGGCGCGCACTCTGATATCCTGGGATCGCTACTCCGGCTGAGGCCGGCCCCATCCGGCTCCACCCGCGAGAACGATCGACCCGATCCGAGAGAAGGTAGGAAGAAATGTCCGATGCCATTGTCAATTTCTTCAAGGCGGATACGCGTGCTCTGCAGTTCACGCTCTACGAGCATATGCAGATCCAGCAGCTATTCGAGGACGAACGGTTCAACGATTTCTTCAAGCACATGGGCCCGGAGGAATGCGACGTCGTTATCGACCAGTGCTTGCGCTTCTGTAACGAGTTGTCGGGCCCCCCGAATCGCGGTGGCGATACCATCGGGTGCAAGCTCGTCGACGGACAGGTGATCACGCCGCCGGGATTCAAGGAGGCGTGGAAGAAGCTCTACGAGCTCGGCCTTCCAAACTTCACCGTGTCGCTGGACCATGGGGGCTTTCAAGGGCCCTCTTCGGTATGGGTGGCCCTCGGCGAGTTGCAGTGCGCGGCGAACATGTCGTTCAATATGTATCAAGGGCTGACGCACGGAGCGCTCGAGCTCGTGGCCGAGTTCGCGCAGCCGCAGGATCGTGAACGCTTCCTCGCGCCGATGATGGACGGTCGCTTCTCCGGGACGATGTGTCTTTCCGAGCCGCACGCGGGTTCGGACGTCGGCGCGCTCACGACGAAGGCGATCAAGATCGATGGCAACCGTTACAAGATCACGGGCAGCAAGTGCTGGATCTCGGCCGGCGATCACGACATGGCCGACAACATCGTTCACATGGTGCTCGCCCGTGTAGAGGACGCACCGCGGGGAACCAAGGGGATCTCGATGTTCATCGTGCCGAAGTACCGCGTCGACGACGACGGGACGGTTGGCGAGAGCAACGATGTGATCACCGCGTCGATCGAGCACAAGCTCGGCATCACTGCATCGACGACGGCCGTGCTGAGCTTTGGCGAGAACGACGGCTGTATCGGCTACCTGGTCGGCGACACCGAGAACGTCGGCATGAAGCAGATGTTCCACATGATGAACGGCGCGCGCATCGCCGTCGGCGTGCAGGGGCTGGGAGTGGCCAGCGCGGCCTACTACAACGCACTGGCCTACGCGCGCGAGCGCTTGCAGGGATCGTCGGTCAAGGCCTTCAAGGACCCCAACGCTCCTCGTGTGGCGATCATCGAGCACGCCGACGTGCGGCGCATGCTCATGGAGATGAAGTCGAAGGTGGAGGGCATGCGTGCGCTGTGCACGCGGTTGTCGCTGCACCAGGATCTGATGAACGCGCTGGCCGGCCGGGACGACGACGCGGTCGTGTTCCACCAGGGGCAGGTCGACCTGCTCACCCCGATCGTGAAAGCCTACTGCTCCGACCAGGCGTTCCGGGTCTGCGAGCTCGCCATCCAGGTGTACGGCGGGGCGGGCTACGTGAAGGACAATCCCGTCGAGCAGTATCTACGCGACGCGAAGATCTTGTCGATCTACGAGGGGAGCAACCACATCCAGGCGCTCGACCTGGTCGTGCGAAAGCTTCACATGCGTGACGGTCTCGATCTGCAGAACTTCATCGAGATGATCACGGAGTTCGTCGACAAGCACCACGCCAATCCCGCGGTCGGGCACGAGGTGCGCGTGCTGGGCAAGGCCGGTCTTCGATTACAGGAGGCCGGCAACAAGATGGTCGCGTACATGATGTCGGGGAAGCTCGATCAGCTGACGCTGTACGCGAGCCCACTCCTGGAAGGAATGTCGCACGTAACGGTCGCGCATCTGCTGCTCGAGGCCGCCATCGCCGCCGAGCGCAACCGTCGGCAGGATGACGACCAGAGCCAGGAGGAATTCGATTTCTACGGGGGTGTGGTCGCCTCGGCGCAGTTCTACGCGAACTTCATCATGCCGCAGGCTTTCGCGGTTTCCGATGTGATCCTCGCCGGCGATCGCAGTGCGCTCGACATCTCGGACCGCGGCTTCTCGACGGCCTGGTAGGCGAGCGTTTGTCGTCGGAAGGCCCGCAAGAGCAGGGACCGCGCGTACAGCCTGCACAGACCGCGCTCGACACGCTCGTCGAGCTCCTCGACCTCGAGGAGATCGAGGTCAACATCTTCCGCGGGTACAACCCGAAGGAGGATCGGCCTCGGGTGTTCGGCGGTCAGGTCGCGGCGCAGGCCCTGGTCGCGGCCGGGCGCACCGTCCCGGAAGATCGCTGTGTCCACTCGCTTCACTCGTACTTTCTGCGGCCGGGCGACATGGACGTCCCGATCGTCTACTTCGTCGACCGGATTCGCGACGGACGCTCGTTCACCACCCGTCGGGTGGTCGCGATCCAGCACGGCGAGGCGATCTTCAACATGGCGGCGTCCTACCAGAAGCCGGAGCCGGGTGTGCGTCACCGCGCCGCGATGCCCGACGTGCCGCGGCCCGAGGAGACGATCACGTCGCTCGAGCGCTGGACGGCGATCTTCGGTGAGAAGGTGGCCGAGCGCATGCTGAGCCACCGCCGTCCTGTGGAGATCCGCTACTGCGATCCGCCCGACTGGCGCCCGGCGCCCGGTCAGGCGCCGTGCTCGAACGTCTGGATTCGAGCCAATGGCAAGCTCCCCGACGATCCCAAGATCCATACGGCCGTGTTGACCTACGCGTCCGACTACACGCTCACCGACTGCGTCATGCGGCCGCACGGCGTGCACTGGATGCAGGAAGGAGTGATGACAGCCAGTCTCGACCACGCCATGTGGTTCCACGAGCCGCTGCGCGCCGATGAGTGGTGGTTGTATGCCCAGGACTCCCCGGCCACCGGCGGTGCGCGCGGGCTGGCACGCGGAACGATCTTCGCGCACGACGGGCGGCTGGCGTGCTCGGTTGCACAGGAAGTTCTGTTACGTACTCCCGCCCTAGAATAGGCGGGCAAAGCGATCAGCCGCCGAGCACCGAGGGCAGCACGTGTGCAATCGCTATCGCATCTGGCGATACCTTTCCTGGCTGCTCCTGCCAGTGTCGCCGCGCTTCGTCGGGATCGAAGAACGTCGTCCAGATTCCGCCGACTTCGAACGCTTCGCGAACCAGGGAGTGACCGACGGTCGTCCAGTATCGTGAGCCCGAATACTTCTTGTGGGCCCGCTCCAGCTTCCACGTGTCGTCGTCATGGACCCTGCGTTTGCGGCGTTTGAGCTTGACCGGCTTCAGGCGCCCGCTGGCGACATCGTCCTCGGTAGCCTGGTCCTCGTAGATCACGTCGGCCCAGTCGGGAGCCAGTGCGCGAGTGACGTGGCTGTGGAACGGCTTGGCGGGGATCTCCGCGAGTGGATAGCCGTAGCAGGCCCTGATGAAGTCGGGGTTCAGGAACGGCGCGATGACGAGGCCGGGCTGGGAGCTCAAGGTGGCGGACGCCCATCGTCGTGTGTACTCGTGCATGAAGTAGAAGTGCAGACGCGCGAGTCCCTCGAGACCGTAGCGGTCGGCGGCCCTGTAGCTCTCAACGATCAGGTCGCGAACACGTTCCTGCATTGCGCGGCGCGTGAACGGCGGGGTCGCCTTGAGCACGACCTTCACAAGCGCCTCCTCGTACTGGTCGGGTCGGAGCTCGTGCGCTTTCGTCTTCACGGCGAAGTCGGCCTTGCCGAAGCCTCCGTGCTGGCCCATGACGTTGACCACTCCGCCGTCGAGGTAGTTTTTCCGGGCCAGGAACGTCTTGTGCTTCGGGATCGACATGTGGCCGCCCTGCCAGACGAGCGCCTGGCCGAGTGAGCGCCGCAACCCGGCCTCGTCTTCGGGCGGATAGCCGCCCTCGTTCTTCACGCGCACGTGCAGGTCGGCGATGCGGGAGAGCTCGGTGGAGATCATCACGTCGTAGCGGCCCGGGTTGCCGCGCACGCGGAGGGAAAAGTCCGTATCGAGGTTACGGAGGACGGATACCAGCGCACGGCTGTCCCAGCCACCGCTCAGGCCGACGCTCGGTTGATCCCAGCTCTGCATCGTCTCGCCGAAGAAGGCGCGCAGCGACTCGAGCGCAAGATCGAGGCAGTCGTCGCGCGAACGTGCCGGCGGGTGAACCCAGTCGCTGATGACGTCGTGCGTGGAGTGCTCGATCGCGTGCTCGCTTATCCGGATGCGTGTTCCCGGCGCCACCAGGCGCACCCGCTTGTAGCCGGTCAGGTCGAGCGGGAACCAGGATATCGCGAAGCGCGCCGCCCAGGCCTCGGGGTCGGGCTCGAGCGTGATGCCGAGTGCCTGCAGTGCGAAGATCCGGTTCGTTACTGCCCAGACCTTGTCGTCCTCGTACTCGAACAGCCGGGCCTGTCCGAGCCCGTCGTTGTGGACCCAGGTGACCTCCGCGTCGTCGCCGGCGCCCGCTGCCGACGCCGGCGAGTAGATGCGCGAGAACGGTGGCGTGAGATCTCGAAGCAGGGGGTCGGGGTCTCGCGCGAGCGCGCTACCGAGGCCGAGCAACGTGTCGGCGGCGGGACAGCCCGCTTCGTTGGCCGCCAGTACGCTGCGTGCGTTGAGCGGGTAGTCACCGGCGAGCGCCCAGCTCTCTCCATCCGATCGGAAGTACGGAGCGCGTCAGCCGCGCACCGGGAGCTCGATGAATGCGAGGTGGGTACGACCGCGGCTGCGCAAGACCACGGCCGGTGGTCCTTCGAACACAGGCGAGAAGACGCGTCGGAGATTCTCGGTCGTTCGCTCGGCGGCGGCCTCTTCGGCGTCCGCGCCTCCGGTCTTGCTACGCCAGAGCAGGAAGGTCAGCACGATTGCCTCCCTACCGACGCCGTGTCAGCATTCCGAGATTCCCGATGGTGAGTGCCGAAACATTCGTAGCCGAGCTCGTGCGCGCCGGCTTTGGCATTATCTCCGGCGTTCCGTGCTCGTACCTGACCGCGCTCATCAACACGGCCATCGCGGCCGACGACATGCGTTACGTCGGCGCGGCCAACGAGGGGGATGCGCTCGCGG
>SPBQ01000309.1 GCA_004525875.1 Myxococcales bacterium | reverse complement strand
CTGCCGGGGTTGCCCTCGTCGACCTGGCCGCCGCAGTCGTTGTCCTTGCCGTCGCAGATCTCCGGCGCGCCCGGGAATACATTACCGTCGCCGTCGTCGCAGTCGGCCGGCGGTGAGAAGTCGTCGTTGTCGTTGTCCGCGCCGCTCGCGCCGCAGGCTCCGCTTTGTCCATCGCAGGCCTGCCCGGCCGGGCAGGTATCGGTGCCGCCGCAGACGCCGGCCGTGCACACGTCGCTCGCCGTGCACGCCAGTCCGTCGTCGCAGACGAAGCCGGTATTCGGCGTGTTGATGCAGTCCTGGACGAGGTCGCAGATGTCGTTGGTGCAGACCACTTGGTCGTCGCACTGCTGCGGGTCGGGGATGCCGGGCTGACAGTCGCCACCCGAGCAGGTGTCCTGGAACGTGCAGAAGATGCCGTCGTCGCAGTCGAGCCCGTCGGCCGCCGCCGCGTCGTTCTCGCATGCGTGCGTGATCGTGTTGCAGGTGTCGACGGTGCACTGGTCGCCGTCGTTGCATTCCGCGTCGCTCTGACAGCCGACCAGCGCGAGGATCTCGATGCCCTTGATCGCGGGGTTCTCGGTGAGGTGGCCGAGCTCGATCTGCAGGCCGTTGTTGTCGGTCACCTCGATGATCGCCGAGCGCACCACGGGTACGCTACCGCCGGCCACTGCCACCGGATCGAAGGCCGGGTAGACCACGTTGCCCTCGATGGTGATGTCGAACACGCGCTGGCCGACGCCCGTCGTTCCCGTGAACGAGTTCATGAACAAGAGGTTGACCATGTAGACGTTGTCCGGCACGTCGAAGCTGTAGAGCAGCTCCGGTGCCGCGCCCGGATCCCAGTGCTCGCACTTGAACATGGCCTCGGTGCCGGCGTTGGTGCAGCCGAAGAGGCCGGTCGCATCGACCGGGCATCCGCCGGCCAGGTTGCACGTCGAGGAGCTCTGGTTGGGCTGCGCGCCGAAGTCGGTCACCCAGGACTCGCCGCGGCAGTCGGTGAAAGCCGTCGTGCATGCGGGGCCCGAGTTGAGTCGGATGTCGTTGCCCGTCGTGCCGTCGACCGCGACCGGGCCGAAGCAAGCGTTGAGCGCGTCGGTCGGGCAGGGGTCGGAGTTGAACAGGCCGTCGTTGTCGACGTCGGTGACCGGGACCTCGCAGACATCGGTCAGCGCGTTGCAGATCTGACCGACGGGACAGTTCTCCACGCCCACGCACGCTCCCGACTGACATGTGTCGATCGTGCACGCCACGCCGTCGTCACAGGCGGTGCCGTTGAGCGGCGTCGGGTTGTTCGTGCACAGTCCGTTGCCGGTGTTGCAGGTGTCCTGCGTGCAGGCGTTCGAGTCGTCGCAGTCGGCGTCGATCGTGCAAGGTGCCAGCACCTGGCAGCTGTTGTTCACGCACTGCTGGCCCGGCGAGCAGCTCGCGAAGTAGTCAGCGGCGGCCGGATTGGGCTGCGAGATGGGCTTTAGATACTGCACGCTGCCGCTGTTGAGCGTGGCGATGTAGATCGTCCCGTCAGGACCCGTCACGACGTCCAGGCCGTTGGCGCCGTTCAAGTTGCCGGTGCCCGCGTGGCTGGCTCCGAGCCCGCCGTTGGTCAGCGTGTAGCGCCGCACCGTGCCCGGTCCGGCCGTCACCAACAGGTCGCCGTCCCAGTCCGAGCAGAAGTCGCCGAGCGCGGGCCGCAAGATGCGCGGCTCGTACTCGGCGATGCCGTCGAGCGTGGAGCTCACCGACTGGTTGATCGGCGCGCGGTACAGATCGTTGGGATCCTGTGCCGGGGTCGGGGTCTGCTTGCCGCTCGCAGCACTCTCCGAGGAGGAGAAGTACAGGCACTGGACGTCGTCGTCGCATATCGGGTCGGTGCACAGCGAGCTCAGGTTCTGGCAGGTGCCGCCCGTGCCGCAGTTGGCGTCGGTCGTGCACTTGTCGCCGGGATTGTTGCCGCCCACGCACTGCAGGCCGGCGGGGTTGGCCCGGTAGGGGTTGGGCGAGCCGTAGTACTTGCCCTCCTCGATGCGATTGATCTCGTCGCCGGTGGGGTTGACGTTGGGCTGCTGGCAGGGGCAGCCGAAGTCGTTGGCCACGTTCGGGCAGCTGTCGCGGAAACCGGGGTTGGCGTCGTTGTCGGTGTTGTACAGGAAGCCGTTGGAATGCCAGACGATTTCGTAGGGGTTGCGGAGCCCCGAGGCGTAGACCTCGACGTCACAGGCCTGCTGTGTGTTGGTGCCGCCGCAGTTGCGGTCGAAGCTCGGATCGACGTTACCGCTCCCGTCCTTGAAGCAGGCGCGCAGGAGCCCACTCGACAGGCGGGTCTCGGCGTAGGCCGAGTCGTAGCCGGCGTTCGATTGGTTGCCCTGCGATATGTACAGGCACCCGTCCGGGCCGAAGTCGATACCGTTGGTCTGGTGGTCGAAGCTCGAGCGGCCCAGCCCCGTGATGAAGTCCTCGTCGACCGTGTAGCTCGCGCCGCCGTTGGTGCTCACCGCACGCAGGATCTTGCCGGCATTGGGAGAGCCGTTGTTGTCCGAGTAGCCGAGGTAGAGGTGGATCTCACCGGCCGGGTCCGAGTCGGGATCGATCGTGATGCCGAGCGTGTTGTTGGTGCCGCCACCACCATTGATGTCGATGACGACGTTGTTGCTGGTGACGTTCTTGTTGGCGTCGAAGCAGACGCGGCTGACCGAGCCCTGACCGCCGTTGACCGCGTAGATGCAGCCGTCGGCGTTGCTCGCCGGGTCCGGATCCTCCGGGCCCAGCTCGAGTACGGTCGTGAACCCGATCCCGCCCTGCAGCGTCTGCAGCGCCTGGAATTGAACGGCATCGGCCTCGCGGGCCGCCGGTCCCGTCAGGACCAGCGCCGCCGTCAGGACGAGCCCGGCCGCCGTCGGAGTTGCAGGAGTTCGGCTTTCGAGTCGCCACCAGTGGTTCATCTGTACCCTCGCTTCATTCTCGGAGTATCGGTGCCGCTCAGCGGCACTTCACCGATTTGCCTGACGACGACGTCTCGCACGTATCGGCGTTATCCACGTAGCAGGTGTCGCCGATCTTGACGGTAAGAGTCGAAGCCGTGCCGTTGAAAGACGGCAGGTCGAGCTCTTGCGCCTTGAACGTATACTTCGTCGTTACGAGGTCGCTCTTCAGCGACATCTTGCCCTGGCGCATGCCCCCGTTCTCGAACGGGCTGCTCGCGTCCTTGTACTGGAACTTACGTCCGTTGCTGGCCTTGACGAACAGACCGGCGGGAATGGTTGCCTCGTAGAATCCACCCACCTCGTCGGTCAGGCGCAGGGTCATGTCCTCCGTGTCGGCCGCGATCGCGCCGGCTGCGGGCAGGAAGAACGTTCCCTTCGCGATCACCTTGTCGCGCGCCGCCGTGGTCTGCAGCTTGATCGTGTTGCGCTTGGTCATCGTCGCCAGCGACGTCGTGTTCTCCGGCAGGCACAGCAGACAATCGGATGCCTCGTCGACCTCGCCGTCACAGTCCTCGTCGAGGCCGGTGCCGCAGATCTCGCCCGATGCCGGCGTGTCGGCCACGCACTGGAGTGCGCCCGCGACGCACTGCTCGGTGCCTGCCGCACACACGCCGAGCCCGCCGGTGCTGCACGCCGCGCCGCCTCCGGGGTTGCCCTCGTCGATCTGCCCGTCGCAGTTGTCGTCGACGCCGTTGCAGGTCTCGGGCTCGGGGATGATGTCGGCCTCGCAAGTGAGCGCGCCACCGGTGCAGGTGAGCGTACCGTTGCCGCACAGTCCGGGATCGCCGGTGTTGCACGAGGCGCCGCCGCCTGGGTTACCGTCGTCAACCACGCCGTCGCAGTTGTCGTCGAGTCCGTTACAGGTCTCGGTCTGCGGCCCGCTGTTCGGTATGCATGCCAGGCTGCCGCCCTGGCAGATGGACGTGCCCGTATCGCAGATGCCGGGCTGCCCGCTGCTGCAGGTGCCGCCGCCTTCGGGGTTGCCCTCGTCGATGGCGCCGTCGCAGTCGTTGTCGAGGCCGTCGCAGAGTTCGGCGCTCGCAGTGGTGCCGGATACACAGACGAGGCTGCCGCCCTGACACTGCTCGGTTCCGTCCGCGCAGACGCCGAGGCCGCCGGCGTTGCAGGTCGCGCCGCTGCCGGGGTTACCGTCGTCGGCCGCCCCGTCGCAGGCGTTGGCGAGCCCGTCGCAGATCTCGGCTGTCGGCTCG
>SPBQ01000307.1 GCA_004525875.1 Myxococcales bacterium | reverse complement strand
CGCCCGAGCAGCGAGGCAAGGCCCTGGAGCTACTCGGCCTGCTCATGGTGCACGGCGAGGATTACGAGCTCGGCCGGCGTCATCTCGAGGAAGCGGAAAGGCTCGGTCGGCCGGTCGATCGCGAGCTGGGCCGTGCCTATCTCCGCACCGGTGACTTCGAAAAGGCCCTGCCGAGGCTCGAGCGCGTTGTCGCGAAGTCACCGCGAGATTGGAACGCCGCCGCGGACCTCGGAGAGGTCTACCATCAGGTCGGCGACCACGACGCTGCGGTCCGTGAGCTGGAGCGCGCCCATCAGCTCTACCCCTACAAGCCGGCCTTGTTGCAGACGCTCGGGCGCGCGCTCGACAAGGCAGGCCGCACCGGCGCCGGGTTCTTCTACTACGGGGTGGCCGCGGAGATGATGGGCGATCGCGACCGGGCGCTGGTGTACTACCTGAAGGCGACCGCGGTGATGACCGCCGACGATCCCCTCGTGGTTGCGCTCTCCAAGCGGCGAGAGGCGCTCGAGGCGAACAAGCCGCGGCTGCCAGCGTCGCCGCAACCCCCGCGTCCGGTGGGCCGCCTGCTGCCGTGAGGCTGCCGGTCACGGACCGCGTTCGGGCGCTGGTCGGCTATACACCGGGTGAGCAACCGACCGAGACCGGCCTCGTCAAGCTCAACACGAACGAGAATCCGTACCCGCCCTCGACGCTAGTCGTCCAGGCCGTTGCAAGGGAGGCCGCCGATCGCCTCGAGCGATATCCTTCTCCGATGGCGGACGAGCTGCGCAAGAAGGCCGCCGCAATCCATGGAGTCGATCCGGACCAGATACTCGCGGGCAACGGATCCGACGAGCTGCTTGCGATCTGTCTGCGGGCCTGCGTGGGGGAGGGGGATGTCGTGGCGTACGCAACGCCGACCTATTCGCTCTATCGCACCCTGGCCGAGATCGTCGGTGCCCGCGTCGTCGAGATCGAGAGCCGATCGTGCACTGAGCTGGCCGTGTCGCGACCGGCGGTGAGTTTCGTCTGCAACCCGAACTCGCCGCTGGGCTTCGGAGTGGCGCCGGCCGAGATCGCCGAACTCGCCTCTTCGGTTGACGGACTGGTCGTGTCCGACGAAGCCTACGCCGACTTCGGCGATTCCACAGCGCTCGCCCTGGTCGGCGCTGTGCCGAACGTGATCGTGGTGCGCAGCTTCTCGAAGTCGTTCTCGCTGGCCGGTGTGCGACTCGGGCTGGCGTTCGGACACCGTGATCTCATCGCCGAGCTTGCCAAGGTGAAGGATTCCTACAACGTCTCGCGTTTGGCGGTAGCGGCGGGCGTGGCGGCACTCGATGACTACGATGGCATGCGCGAGAACGTGGCTCGGGTGTGCGCGACACGCGAGCGCGTGACCGCGTTGCTGCGCGCCGCGGGATTCGAAGTGGCCGATTCGCAAGCGAACTTCCTCTGGGTCGATTGCGGCGCCGAGGGCGGTAAGGCCGCCTACGAGCGACTCCGAGAAGGGGGTGTGTTGGTCCGCTATTTCGATGCTGCCGGGCTGCGCTCGGGGATCCGCGTGACGGTCGGGACGGATTCGCAGATGGACAGGTTCCTCGAGACCCTGATGCGACATCGGGGCCGGAACGACACCGTCGGCTGATCGGCTACTCCGGCGGGGCTGGCACGGCCGGCGGTTCGGCGACGAGGAACTCCTCTGGATACGCGTCCAGCCTGGAGAAGAGGTACTGCGGTATGCTCAACACGGCGCCGTCCTCGATGCGCTGCAGGTAGTAGCGGGCCTCCCCGGTTTCCGATCCGCTCTCGACTCGTCCGGCGCGTACCCGCCCGCACGAGCTGGCATCTGCCCGCTCGATCTCGACGACTACGGCCGGTGTCTCGAGCCCGAGTTCGCGTATAGTAGCGTCGTCCGCGTCGAGCATCACAATAGCTTCGCCGGACAGGCCGGCGAGGGCGGCGCTCCTGCGGGCCGTGGCAGACTGGCTAACGGCGCGGTCGGTGGGCGGGTCGATCTGCCAGTTGCGACCGTCCTTGTCGTCGTTCCGGTCGGTGTCCACCACGAGGCTGAAGCTCGGGCCGTCACGATGCTGGAAACGAATGCGAGCCACCTCCTCGGGCTCGCAGACGAACAGGCGCCGGTCGCGCAGCCGGGCGCCGTCGCTGATGACGTGTGCGGGCAGCCACTCGGGCGCTTTCGCGACCAGGCCATCGGGGAGGCGCTCGACATAGACGCCGGGTGGAGCTCCGGGCGCAGGCGGTCCCACCCGCACGCCCGTCTCGGTGCCGTCGGCGAGCCGGATGCGCGCGACGGCAGCGTCGGCGTCGAGACCGACGTCCCGAGCCCCGGTGTCGCCGTAGAACTCCAGCGCCTGCAGACTCGCGAGGCCCGAGATGAGCGAGCGCACACTGCCGGAGTCCGCGCGGGCCTCGAAGGGGCGGGTGATGCTCCACGTGGCACCGTTGCGAACCAGCTCCAGTACCGTATCCCCTGCTGTTACGGTCAGGCCGATTGCCGACGCGACGTCGAAGTCGAGCAGCGTCTTGTCGCGGAGCTCGAATAACGTCTTCTTCACACCCGTGTGAAAGATCAGCGGCGTCACGATGACGTCATCGTTGCCCTCGACGCGCGCGAACGCCATGTATCCGACCGGAGTCGTGCGGCCGACGAAGATGTCCGGGAGATCGGTGCCATCGGCGAGCCGGATGGAGATGCGAGCACGCTCGCCGTCGCCATCGAGGCCGTAGGTTGCAGGATCCTCGGCCTCCGCGGCGTCGATGCGTCGCTTGGCCGTTGCCTCGGCAATCTGAGTCAGCAGACGTTCCACGGTGGTCTGATCGGCGCCCGTTTCGACGGGCTCGACGATCCGCCAGCGTCGGCCTGCCACGCGTTCGAGGACGATTTGCGGGGCATCGGTGTATGTCAGGGCCAGTCGTGCGGCGTCGTCGACGTCGAATCGTACGAGGAGGTCGGGCGCGCCCTCGTCGGCCATTCGGGGTCGCTCTACGAGCCAGATGTAGGCGCCGAGGCCCGCGGCCAGCAGCGCGAACGCGAAGATCCGTCCGATGCTCATCGGTTCATAGCGGGGCGCCCCCGCTCACACGGACGACCGGTGCCACCAGACCAGGATCCCGCACATCAAGATGAGCTCGGGAATCACGAGCACCGAAAGGTAGAACACGGTGCGCGCCTGAGCCGGCGATAAGCGCGCTCGCGACGCTCGCACCGCTCGTGGTCCGATCGAGATGAGCTCTTCCTGGCCGGCGAGCCAGCCGGCGGCGCTCAGTGCGAGCGCGTCATTGAAGAGCTGCAGCCAGAACTTGTTGGTCGCGAATGTGGAGTCGCCGAATGCGACGATCTTTACCTCGCCGTCGCCTTCACCGCCGAGATCGGCGACGGATCCGGCGGCTGCTACCGCGATCGAGACTGGGCCCTCGACGTCCTCCTCGGTGAGCCGCGCCTCGCCCTGGTCGAACAGTCGATCGACCTCGCTCTCGGACCAGCTCGTCGCGGGTGTGAAGGCGATACTATCGACGGTGACGCCGTCGCGGCCCGCCTCGGCGGGGCTCACGGACCGGGCCAGCGAGAAGACCGTGCGCTCGGAGATCGGCTCGACAACCGGGTGTTCCCCGTAGCTGGAGACGACCGGCTCGAGGCCCAGCGTAACGCCCTGGAACAGCCTCATCTGTTGATCGACGATCACGTCGTTCCCGACCGCGATGCCCCATTCGGCAAGCAGCGCGGCGATCTCGGCGCTGCGCCGCGGTTCGAGGAGGAACAGCGCGCTGCCGCCGTGGGTGAGGTAGCGATCGATCATCTCGATCTCGTTCGGGAACAACTCGCGCGCGGGCGACGCGACGATCAGAACGTTGGCGTCGTCAGGCACGTCCTGAGCCTCGGCCAGGAATACTGTGGTGACCTCGTAGTTCTGATTGCGCAGCGCCTGCGCAAATTGGCCGTAGCCGCCCGGCGATTCCGAGTCGCTGATGTCGGGCTCGCCGTGCCCTTGTGTGAAGTAGATGCTCTTGGTCGCCGTCGTCGATACTCGATGGATGCCGTTGGTGACCGACTCCTCGTCTGTCGCGTTCACCAGCGTCGAGCGATCGCCCTTTGTGATCCGGAGCGTCGGGACCTGGGCGATACCAGCCTCCTGCGCGAGCTCGGGCCGGATCTGAGGATCGATGACGCGGTACCGGATGCGATCGCTGCGG
>SPBQ01000068.1 GCA_004525875.1 Myxococcales bacterium | reverse complement strand
GCACCACGACGAGCACGTCCACCACCACATCCACGTCCAGCACCAGCACGAGCATGGCTTCGACTACGACAACGACCTTGATCACGTGCCCCGCAGCGCCGGACGGTGATTGTGGGGCCGTGTTCGCGAAGGCGCTGCTCACGGTCGACGAGCGAAGGGCGGGCAAGGAAAAGCTGGTTGCCAAATGGAAAGCCGGGCCCCAGCTCGTGGCCGCCGACTTCGGCGACCCGAGCAGCGGCACGACGGCCTACGCGATGTGCGTGTACGGCGACAGCGGCGCTCTCGTCGGCGAATACAAGATCGATCGCGCCGGGGCCTCGTGCAGAGGGAATCCCTGCTGGAAAGTGCTCGGCGGGACGGCAGCAGCCAAGGGCTACCGATACAACGACCGCGATCTTACCGCCTACGGTATCCGCTCGGTCTCGCTCAAGGCACGCGAGGCCGGTCGCTCGTCGGTGGTCGTCAAAGGCCGCGGCGGGACCGGGTTGCCTCTCGGGGTTGCGACCGCCCTGGCCGAATCAACGGCCGGGGCGACGATTCAGCTCTTCGGCACAGATCTCCCCGAGTGCTTTTCGGTCACGGCATCGCTCCTCACCAAGACCGGCGTCTCGTCGTTCAAGGCGGAGGCTCCGTAGCCGGCCGTGCTGGGCGTTGGTGCATGAACCGGAACAGCCCGAACGCGCCGCTCGAGCTACTTCTTGCCTTTCGGGGTCAGCACCGCCTCACGGCTCTTGGCGTCCTGCTTGGACTTCGCCGCCACGGCACCACTCGCCTTCGTGGCGGCCTTCTGTTTCTGATCGCGCTGCTTCGACTTGGGTGACTTGTCGCCCATGGTAGCCTCCGTTTCGATATCACGTTGACGGCCTCGCCTCGACGCCCGCAGAGCGCCACGCTACCGTGGCACACACCTCCGGACCCTATGAATCGTCTCGCTGTCCGCATCGTACACGATCCCGCGCGCCCGCAAGCCGGCACATGCGCAGCCACCTTCAGCACTCCGGCCGATGCAGGCTGCGCTCGATAGCGCGGTCACTGTCCGCCGCCTTTCTTCGGTTCGCTTTCTGCATCGCCTTGGTCGCCACAGATCTCGCCGCCGGCGTCGCGGTGAAGAGCTCGAGACTGCTCAGTTCCTCGTCTCGGATCGGCTCCATGGCAAGATCACCGGTGACGGATGGAGAGTCTCCTCTCGCGGAGCGACGATAGATGCGTTGATAGCTCGCAACCATTGCGAGTAGACGGGCCTGCTTGTGCACGACTTCCCACAGGTAGCGACCGTAGAAGACGGCAGGATTCTCCAGTGACAGGCCACGTCGGCGATCGCGGCGATACTTGCGTCGAAACAAACCGCCGTCCAGTGGATGCAGCCTCTCGATCTTGGCGGTGCTGTGGAAGGAGAGCATCACCCACTTGAGCTTGTTCGCGCGCTCACCCCAGTCCCGCGCGCGGCGCATGACCGTCTCGGCATGAGCGGGCGTGTAGTACGCGTCCCATGCTTGGTGGTACACGTCCACCCACTCCTGCTTCGACATGCGCGGGTGCGGCGCGGTCACGTGGACCGAATCGTACGAGTTCATATCCGGGTCGAGCGCGACGCCTTGCTCGACGAGCTCCTTGTGATCCTGCGAGCCGGGAAGCGGGATGAGGATGAAGAACTCCAGCACATCGACGGGGAGCTCACGCTGGATGATCCGAATGTCCCTGAGGATGCTCGCCGGCGTATCGGTGGGAAAGCCCAGGATGTACCCGGCAAGCGTGACCGCACCGACGCTGTGCCAGGCTTGCAGCATCCTGCGATACTCGGTGATGTTGTTCTGCGTCTTTCTCGAGCCCTGCAGGGATTCCGGGTTGATGTTCTCCAGACCGATGAAGACCTTCTCGACACCCGCGCGTCCCGCCTTCTCGATGAAGCGCGGGATCCTGTGACAGGCGGTGTCGACCTGAACGGTGAGCTTGAGCTCGAGGCCCTGCTCCTCTCGCAGCTCGATCAGGCGGTCGAGCAGACTCTCCCAGATCTTGTTTCTGGCGAAGTTGTCGTCGGTAATGAAGAACTTGTGGATACCCTGCGCGACGTTCGCCCTCACGATGCGCTCGACGTCGTCCGGCGTACGATAGCGCGACTCGCGCCCCTGGACGTTGATGATCGTGCAGAAGCTACACAAGAAAGGACATCCACGCCCAGCATCGAAGCTGGCTCGCGACTCGGTCATGCGACCGACGACCCCGGCTGGCAGGTAAGGCGTGGGCTGATCGCCCAGGCTCGGCAGATCCGCGGTGAAATCATAAAGCGGCTTCAATCGCGTGCCGTACGCGTCGTGAAGCACGGTCGCCAATCGCCCCTCGAGCTCGCCGGCGAACAGGGAGATGCCTCGATCCATCGCGTCCCGTAGATCCGGAGGAACCTCGGCCAGCATCGTCGTGCAGCCGCTCACGTGGAAGCCGCCGATGCAGACCTGGACACCACGTTCGAGAAACTGAAGCGCGAGATCCACCGCTCGCGGGAACTGGTTCGTCTGCACGCCGATCATGGCAACCAGGGCGTGACCGCCCGATTGCTGCACCACGCGAGCCAGGCGTTTTACGTTGATCCGGGTATTGGTCTCGTCGAGCGCAGTGACAATGATCTCGACATCGGCCCCGAGAACCTCTCGCTCGATGCAATCGAGTGTCAGACCATAGATGGCCGCCATGGTGTTGGACGGCACGGCAGACCGCATCCACTGGATCACGTAGCCATCGTCGTCGTAGTGTGACGGCTTGATGAGGATCAGATGGAATCGTTTTTTGGTCGTTGGCTGCAGCCCGGCACCCCCGCGGCGGCGCATCCTAGCATCGCTCACGCGAGAAGACACCCGTATCACACCGCCTGCAGATGCCGCGGCCGGGCACTGCTCTTCTCGGCCCGCTCGACCCCCGCGTGATCCCGTCGAGCTGCTCGGCGAGAGCAAGCTCACCAGCTGGTGCGCGCTGGCCATGTCTCGGCCGACTGGCGACAATCTCGCGCCATGAAGGCGTGGCACGTCACCGCACACGGCGCACCCGGCGACGTGATGTCCCTTGTCGACGTCGCTGACCCGCAGCTACCCCCCGGCCACGTCCTCTGTGAGGTGAGCGCCGTGGCGCTCGGACTCCCCGACACGCTGATGTGTCGCGACAGCTACCTGCTGACGCCTCGCCTCCCCTTCACTCCCGGCCAGGAGCTCACCGGCACCGTCGTCGCATGCGGCCTCGGTGCGCGACTGTTCGAGCCGGGCGACCGCGTTCTCGGCGTCTCCTCTTTCATCACCGGGCATGGCGCGCTGGCCGAGCGTGCCGTCGTACCGGAGGAGCAGCTCTACCGCGTGGGAGAGAGCATGAGCGCGCAGCAAGCCGCTGCATTCTTCATCGCTTACCACACCGGCTACGTCGGGCTCGTCACGCGGGGAAAGCTGGTTGCGGGGGAGACGCTCCTGGTTCACGGCGGCGCCGGCGGCGTCGGTACGGCAGCGATCCAGCTCGGCAAGGCTCTCGGGGCGAACGTGATCGCCACCGCCGGCGGACCGCACAAGGTGGCCGTGTGCGAGCGCATGGGCGCCGACACGGTGATCGACCACCGCGCCCGCGACTTCGTGGAGGCCGTTCGCGAGGCCACCGACATGCGCGGCGTCGACCTCGTCTACGACCCCGTCGGCGGCGATACCTACGAGCGGTCATTCGAGTGCATGGCGATGCTCGGTCGAATTCTTCCGATCGGGTTCGCCAGCGGGCGCTGGGGACGCGCGCCGATGGACCTGGTCCTGATGAACAACCTGTCGATCGTCGGGGTGCTCCCCAACGGCTTCGGGCGCGTCGCGATGGAGCGCAACCACGACGCGCTGCTCGACCTGTTCGAGCGCGGCGCCCTTCGACCCCACATCGACGCAACCGTCGGCTTCGAAGAAGTCCCGGTCGCGCTGCAGCGGGTCGCCGACCGCGATTCGGTGGGCCGGATCGTCGTGCGCGTGGGCGGCGGGAGCGACGGCACTGGCCCGTGACATTTCGGCCATCCGTGTCGTGTGTTCCTCGAGCTCCGGCGCTCGACACGCCGGTAAGGAGATCCGAATGAGACTACTATTATTCTGGCTACGAGCGAGCGCATGAGCAGAATCGACGGCGTCCCCGAGAGCCGTGCCGGCCTCCTCGCCCGGCTCTCCTATCGCTACTCGAGGCGCAAGCTCGGCAAGGTCGCCGAGCCGGTGGCGGTCGCGGCTCACTCTGCCTGGATCCTTGGAGCCTACGGCGCCTACGAGACGGGGCTGGAGCGAGCCAGGCGCGTCGATCCGAAGCTCAAGGTACTGGCAGGGCTCAAGGCCGGCGCGATGGTCGGCTGCCCGTTTTGAATCGACATCGGTTCTGCCGCCGGCAGAAAAGTCGGCATCACGGAAGAGCAGATGCACGAGCTCCCGCGCTACGGCGAGAGCGGAGCGTTCGACGAGACGGAGAAGCTCGTTCTCACGTACGCCGAGTGCATGACGGGCACACCGGTCGAGGTGAGAGACGAGCTCTTCGACCGCCTCCGCGCCCTCTTCGACAACGCTCAGCTCGTCGAGCTAACCGCCGCGATTGCCTGGGAGAACTACCGCGCGCGCTTCAACCACGCGCTCGACATTGGATCACAGGACTTCTCGGAGGGAGCGGTGTGTGCGCTTCCCGAGAAGCCACGGTCGGACGGAGGACCGCCCCCCCGGTGAGCGGCGCGCGGTTCACGCTGCCAGTCCCCGTTGGCATCGAGCCCTTGAGGCTGCGCATCTGTACCGTGGACGCCAGCGACGCGGTCACGACAGCCCGCGCGTCCGGCATCCTCACTTGCGCCATCGTGATCGACGTCGACAAATCCTACCCCGCCCCCAGCTCGTGTGTAGACAAGCCGCCAGTGACCGCGTAACTAAAGTAGTCGCGCGGGCGTGAACTGTCCCTTCGGGAGCCCGACGCGATATTGATTCACAGGGGGAGTAACCGATGACACTCAAACGGGTTCTGGCGACGGTCGCCGTCGTGACGCTCGCGCTCGGCATCGAGGCCGCACACGCGGAGCGCGACCACCTCATGGGCTACAAGATAAAGGATCTCGACAAGTTCAAGGCCGGTGGGACCTTCACGCTCGACGACAACGGAACCCTCCTCACGTGCGAACCGAAGAAGGCGGGGTTCTATCTGTCGCCTTCCGAGAAAGACGCCGGCGACGACCCGCGAGGCCCTGCCTCGGCGGGATTCGTCTGCTACAAGGCCAAGTGCACCGGGACCCTACCGTCCGATGTCACCGCCAACGATCAGCTCACGATCCACACGCTCGAGCTCAAGAAGGCAACGCTGGTGTGCATGCCATCGACGCCCGGTACGATTGTCGGCGGCGCGTCGTACTTCCTGACCGATCTCGGCGTGAACTGCAACGATACGTGCGCCGCGGCGGGCCTGACGTACGATGCAGCCGGCACTGGTTATGCCCTCTCAGTTGCGGCCAACTGCGACGAGGTTCTCGACGCGCTCGGCGCCGGGGGCACGCCCGCCCTCGACGCAGCATGCCTCCAGCCAACCGGCTGCTACGAGTCGGGCGGCGCGAGGTTGAACTGTGGCGTTCTGGATCCGAACCTGGCGGCCGGCGGAGGCCAGCAGGCCTGCGCGTGCGCGCCATGATCACGAGGATCACGAGCCCGCGCGAGCGCAGGAGAGTCGAGAGATCACGCCGCTACTGAGCGGCGCGATCGTGCGCGACGATGCCGTTCAGGGACACGCGTCGGCGCGGTCCGCGAAGAGCAAGCCGCCTGCGAGATTGCCACCGGGCACGCGGCTATCGAAGCTCGGCAGACCGAAGCCGAGCATGCCGGGTGAGTCGCCGAGCGGCCACGATGTGCCGGCGTCACCGCACACGAAGTTCTCGCCCGACAGGATGAGCTCCTCACTGCCCTTCGTCACGGTCGTGATCGCGGTGCTGAATGCCCGCACCCGTGGCGGGTCGTACTGATCGGTCGTGAGACAATCGGTCAGCGCCGCGCCCGCCGGCAGCTGCGCGATCTCGGTCACGACCATCAGCGTCGCGGCGCCCGGGCCCGAGTCGGTGCCCAGGAACGCCTGAGTCGTCTCGGGGGGAGCGAGCTCGCCGGCTTCGCTCGTCACCGTCACGTCGTGGCCCATCGCGCCGTCGCAGCTCAGCGTGCCCGAGCTTCCCGCCGCCGTCAGTCGCAGACAGATCACGTCGCCCACCAACGCCTGAACTCCGAGAACCACGTCTTGTGCGAGCATGAGCGGCGCATGGCCGCTCGCGTCGGGAATCCCCGCCTCCAGGACCAGCGGACCACTGGTCGCGGCGCTGGCCACATTCTGGCCCGGGAGTATGCCCACGTAGAATCCGGTGCGGTCCGAGCCCGTCGGCGCGATGCTGAACACGCGAGTTCCGAGCGCACCTGCGACCGTCTGCGCAGTGATGATGTTCGAGCTCGAGAATTCGGTGAAGCCGGCAACGTCTGCGACGAACGCACCGGGATCCGGAAAGAACACCGGCGGCGGTGCGGGCAGCGGACGCTCGGGCGTCAGCGCATTCATGAACGTCATGCGCTCAGTGAGCAGCTCGTAGGGAGTGTCCTCGATGTTGACCAGGCCGAAACGACTGTTCTCGCCGTCGCCGCGACCCGTAGCCGGCTGATCTTCCCACTGAAACCAGTGCGTGCCCACCATGAACGGGCGCGAGAGGACCTGGCGTTGGTACTCCTCGTAGGCGCCGGTGCGCTCCTCCTGCGTCTCATAGGTCGGGAAGAACGGCGGAAAGAGCACCGCCACGCCGGGCGTCGGCACCCGCGTCGTGTACTCCGTGATCATCAGTGGGCGACCCGACAGCGTGTTGATCTCGTCGAGATCAGCGAAGCGGTTGTCGAGGAAGTAGTAGTCGTAGAGCACACCCCCGTTGCCCGCGAAGATACTGAGCGCGCCCGCGTCGAGCAGGTAGTGGTTGAGCGAGATCACGTCCAGATAGGGCGCCGCAGCGCCAATCACATCGGGTCCGACCGAGGTCGTCGTGAAGCGAGGGCCCAGGATCAGCATGTCGGATCCGAGCGTGCGCAGCGCATCGTGGACCACCTCGAAGTAGCGCGTGGCCACGCACACCATGAACGCCCGGCGGTCGGCCGTGCGGCCGCCGTCTTCGCACACGAGGTCGCTACCGATCGAGTCGAGATCCTGAAGCTCGTCGAAGCTCGCCAGGCCGAGCCCCCACACTGCGTTGAACGCGGCCAGATCCGCATAGCGTTCCTCGAAGAACGCCTGCAGCTCGAGCTTTCCGGGGGCGCTCGCGGGCAACGACATGTAGGCATCCATGTAGGTGCCGACCATGAACACGCCCGGTCCCCATGCTAGCTCGTTGTCACTGAACGCGCCGATGCAGAACGGATCCTCGGCGCAGAAACGCAGGTCCTCGGCGCGCAACGCAGCCGCTGCAGGCCAGCCCGGGTCGAAGTAGTCGCGAACACGCTTACCCGTCTGGCCCGCAGGCCATCCGGGAACTTCCGGGGCGGTCGAGTTGAAGTCACGCACCGGCGTGTAGGGCATGCGCCCCGCCGAGATCACTTGCCCGAAGGCCCCCACCGTGTTGAAGTTCCAGCGTTGCAGACGCTCGAGGCTGACCTCGACCCAGACATCCTCGCTTCCGTACAGCGCGAGAATGTTGTCCTTGTAGGGATTGGTCCCGATGGGCGGCGAGAACGCGCCCTGGGTCACACTGTTGACCGCGGCCGCGAAGAACCCGTGACCATCGGGCGTGATCAAGTGCCAGAGCCCGTCAATCTCTTCGACACGAAAGCGGCCTGTCGCCCCGCTCTCGACGCTCGTGTGTCCCCCCCAGCGGTCGACACCGAGACAGCTACCATTCTTGGCTCCGTCGTCGAACGCGTCGCAGTCCCGGTCCAGGAAGTCGGCGCGATTCAGCGACAGGCAGACCCGGCACTCGACGACACTGTCGAGGCACCGTGCCAGTGAGGCAGAATCACCTGCGGCGGAACAGCCGGGAAACGCGGCCGTGAGATTCACTCCCGTTGCGTCGCAACGCTTGCGGATCTGCTTGAGGATCTTCCCTGTGCCGCAGGCCTTCAGAACTTTCGCGTCGTCCGCCCCGGAGTCGATTCCATCAGCACATGCCGCAACACCCGCTTCGCCCGCAACGCTCCCGTCCTGGAGTCCTTTCTTGATGCACTTCCCCACACCCGTGAGCTTGCTGCGCTGACATCCGTCGACTGCCTTGTATACCGCCTGCTGGCACTTCGCAGCGTCGGGCGCGACGGCCTGTCGTGCGATCGCGGTATCGAGGGCCGAGCCAAAGACGTCTTCGAGCATCGCACCTTGGGACTGGATCGCCGTCGCGTTCACAGTCGCGACGTCGCGCGGCCCGAAGCTGGGCGCCTCGGTACAATCCTTTAACGCCTTGTCGATGTTCTTGAAGCGCCGCTTCTCGACGCCTCCCTTCGCGTCCGCTCCCAGACACGCTCCGAACGAAGCGGCGAGCTGATCCTTCGCCGCATCCTTCAAGCAGCGACGAGCTTCTCCCGCCTGCTCCTTGAGCATCTTCTCGAAGCCTTGGTGGCGCGTGCGGACACAGCGCTGCTGGTCCTCGCTCTGAGCCAAAGCCTGAACGGGCGACCCCAAGACCACCGCCGCTAACAGCACCAACGCCGGGCAAGCCTTCAGCGTCTCGCGTCGTCCGATCTTCGCT
>SPBQ01000521.1 GCA_004525875.1 Myxococcales bacterium | reverse complement strand
GGCGGCCAGCGCCAGCCGCCGGCGACGCGACAGGCGCAGCGGCTCGGCGTCGCAGGGGAACGAGTGCCGGCGCAGCTCCTCGAGCAGACTCCAGTAGATGCGGCCCATCGCTTCGGCCGCGCGCAGCGCCGGCCGCTCGCCCGCCGGTATCAACGTCTCGGCGCGCTGGTAATACATGCGTGCGCGCTCGGCGTACGTCGCCATCAGCAGGCGCAGCGGCTCGCCTCCGAGCGCGTCGGTCACCGCTCCCGGGTCGATGCCCGCGTGCTCGAGGTCGCCCGCCGGCAGGTAGACGCGGCCACTGCGCGCGTCAGCTCCGACGTCGCGCAGCACGTTGGTGAGCTGGACTGCGATGCCGAGCGTTTCGGCGTACTCGAGAGCGAGCGCGTCGTCGCAACCGAGGATGCGCACGATCAACAGACCGACCGTGGACGCGACGCGGTAGCAGTACAATCGTAGATCGTCGAACGTCTCGACGACGTCCCGGCACAGGTCCGACTCGATGCCTGCGAGCAGATCCGCGAGCGGCTCACGCGGCAGGCGATAACGTCGGACGGTGTCGGCCAGCGCCACGCCCACGGCCGTTGTCGGCGTACCGGCATGCACCGCCTCGAGCTCCTCGCGCCAGCGCGCAAGGATTGCACCGCGGTCGCCCGCCAGTGCCAGGTCGTCGGCGATGTCATCGGCGAAGCGGCAGAACGCGTAGAGCGCGTGCAGCGCACGGCGCTTGTCGCCGGGCAGCAGCCAGAACGCGGTCACGAAGCTCGAGCCGCTGCGTCGTGTGATTCGTTCGCAATGCCGGTAGGCCTCGGCGAGCGGGACGTTCGTGCCGGCGCTATGCACGGGTCCCTTGCGACTGCCGGCTCGCGCGCCCGGGCCAGCTCGGCGGCAGAGCTCTCCCGTCACGGCCCTTCACGAGATCGCGCGCCGCGACCGCTATCGACTGCGGATCGATGCCGACCTCCTTCCACTGGCCGTCGGTGTCACCATGGTCGACGAACGCGTCGCCGACGCCGAGGCACTTCACCTCGGGTCGCAACCCGCGCTCGGCGAACAGCTCGAGCACGGCGCTGCCGAGCCCGCCGTGGACACTGTGGTCCTCGATCGTCACCACGCGACCACAGCTCTCTGCCAGCTCACCAAGCAGGCACGCATCGAGCGGCTTCACGAAGCGCGCATCGGCGACCGCCGCCGAGACGCCGGCCTCGGCCAGCACATCGGCCGCCTCCAGCGCTGCATCGACCGTCTTGCCGAGAGCCACCAGCGCAACATCGTCCCCCGAACGCAGAAGCTCGCCGCGGCCCACGGGAAACGGACGGGCGTCGTCCTCGAGCTCCATCACGGGAGCCGCCCCGCGCGGAAAGCGGATGGCGAAGGGCCGGTTCTCGGCCAGGGCAGTCACCATCAGGCGCTGCAGCTCGACGGGATCGCGCGGCGCCGCGACGACCATCCCAGGGATCACACGGAGATACGCGAGATCGAGCAACCCGTGATGCGTCGGCCCGTCGGCGCCGACCAGGCCCGCGCGATCCATCGCAAAGATGACGGGCAGCCGCTGCAGCGCGACATCGTGAACCACCTGATCGAACGCGCGCTGCAGGAACGACGAATAGATCGCGCACACCGGACGCAGCCCTTCGGTGGCCAGGCCGGCGGCAAACGTGACCGCGTGCTGCTCGGCAATGCCGACGTCGTAGACACGGTCCGGATGAGTGAGTGCGAAGCGGTCGAGCCCGGTGCCGTCCGGCATGGCCGCAGTGATCGCCACCATGCGCGGATCGCGGTCGGCCAGGTAGGAAAGCACATCGGCGAATACCGCGGTCCACGTCGGTGCGGACTTCGACGCCGAAGGAGAAGAGGCCTTGCGCTTCCCGCTCGCGATGTCGAAGGCACCGGTCGCGTGCCAGCCGAAGGGGTCGGCTTCCGCCGGCGCGTAGCCGCGACCCTTCTTCGTCCTCACGTGCAGCACCGTCGCGCGCGTGATCTCACGGAGCCGGCCGAGCTCGTCCACCAGCAGATCGACATCGTGACCGTCGATCGGGCCGACATAGTCGAGCCCGAGCGCTTCGAAGTACTCACGCGCACGGTCGGTCTTCGAGAGGCCGCCCACGTTCGGCGCGATCGACATGCCATTGTCGTTGAAGACAACGAGCAGTGGACGCTCGAGCTCACCGGCGTGGTTGAGCGCCTCGAAGGACATGCCCGAGGTCGCCGCGCCGTCGCCGATCACGACCACCGAGCGCCGCGATCCGCCCAGCCGTGCCGTCGCCTCGGAAATGCCCAGGCCGGCCGACACCGACGTGCCGGCATGGCCCGCGCCGAAAACGTCGTACTCGCTCTCCGAGCGGCGGAGAAAGCCGCTCGGCCCATCGCCCTTCTTGATCCGCTGCATGAAGCGGCGCCGCCCCGTCAGCATCTTGTGGCCGTAGGCCTGGTGGCCGACGTC
>SPBQ01000230.1 GCA_004525875.1 Myxococcales bacterium | reverse complement strand
TGTCGCCGGCGCTTCCCGTCATCGCGCCGGGCGAGAGCAGCGCGAGAAACACCGGCTCTCCCGCAGTAGGCGCGTTGCCCGATGACGGCTTCGTCGTCGCGTGGTCGGATAGCGAGGTCGTGGTGCGGATCTTCAACGGTCCGCAAGACCCGATGGGCGCCGCGATCGAGGTGAGCGATCCTGGTGACCGCGGGGGGAATGCCGACATTGCGGCCGGCCCGAGCGGTGAGTTCATCGTCGTGTGGCAGGCCGAGGGATCTCTGGGCGATGACGATGTCTTCGTGCGCCGGTTCGATTCGACGGGTAGCGCGCTCGGTCCCTCGGCGCGCGTCAGGACATCCCTCGGCGGCTTCGAGCAGAATCCGCGGGTAGCGCTTCTCGCAGACGGCTCGTCCGTGGTCGCGTGGGATGGCGCGGGAGCGGGATCGTCGCCGAGCTCGCTGGGGGACATCTGGGCGCGGCGATACGATAGCGCGGGCACTGCGCTAGCCGTTGAGCTGATGGTCAACGAAGGGACTCCGGGCGCGCAACGCTTTCCGGCGATTGCCGCCGTGCTCGGCGGTGGATACGTGATCACCTGGAACACGGACTTCGCGGTCTTCGCGCGCCTGTTCGATTCGAATGGCGACGCTTCGGGTGGCGACATTCGCGTCGACGATGTCGAAGCCGAACCGGCCTTCGCTGGACCCGTCGTCGCGAGCTCGCCCGACGGCGGCTTCGTCGTCGGGTGGAAGGACCGCGATTCTCTCGTCCACGCGCGGCGGTTCGACGCAACCGGTATCGCGTCGGCCGCGTCGTTCGAGCTGGCCGACGGTCTCGGCCCGACCGCCTCGGTCGACTCGCTCGTGTTCACCGTCGACGGTGATCTGGTCGCATTCCTTTACGCGGGCGGTGACGTTTTCGTCCGCACCTTCGACGAAGTCGGCGCGCCGACCTCAGCGCTTACTTCTGTCAACGAGCGCCTGGCCCGTACGCAGAGTAGGATCGATTCATCGCGGCTCACGGGCGGTAGCTTCGTAGTCGTGTGGCACGATGACGACTACCTGGCTCGCGAGGCGCGGCCGCGCGGGCAGCGTGTATGTGATCATGACGCCGATCCCGGCTGTGAGATCTGCCTCGTGTCCGACGACGCGATCGACGTCGATGCCGATGGCGTGCCAGATGGCTGCGACGCATGCATCAACGCTGGTGCCCAGAGTATCAGCGAGAAGGCGAGGGTTACGATCAGCAACCCGCAGACGGTCGAGCCCATCGACGGCAAGAAGCACAAGCTGGGTTTCAAGGGGCGATTCGTGCTCCCGGGCGTGCCCGGCTCGTTCGCGTCGCTCGATCCCGCGAGCGACGGCGTTCGGATCCGCATCGAGGCCGCCTCGAAGAATGCGATCTCTGACGTGAGTGTTCCCGGCGGCGTGTTCTCCGGCAACGGGACGGCGGGCTGGAACGTCAACGGGGCGGGTACGAAGTGGAGCTTCAAGGACACGACGGGCGACCCGGACGACGGTATCACGCGAATCAAGCTCATCGACCGCACCAGGCTAGGGCCGAACCTCGTCGAGGTTCAGGTAAAGGGCTTCGGCGGTGCGTATCCGATCTCGAGTCTGTATCTACCGGTGCGTGGGATCGTCGTTCTCGGCGATGCCGGGGCCGGCGCGAGCGGTCTGTGTGGTGAGACCGCGTTCGAGGCAGGCGACTGCAAGTCGACCAATCGGCGGCTGCGCTGCAGGCAGTAAAACGCTCGGTGCGACTCAGCCGGTAGCGGCCTCGCGCTGCTCGGTCGTTGCGAACAACTCATTGGCGAGTACGTACGCGAACGTCATCGCCGGCCCGATCGTCCCGCCGGCACCCGGGTAGGTGTTGCCCATCACCGACGCCGACGTGTTACCGACGGCGTATAGCCCCTCGATCGGCTCGCCGGACTCGCGCAGCACGCGCGAGGAGGTGTCGACGCGCAGGCCGCCCTTGGTGCCGAGGTCGCCCGCGTAGACGATCATGCCGTAGTACGGCGCCGTCTCGAGGGGTGCGAGGCAGGGGTTGGGCGTGACCTTCTCGTCGCCGTAGTAGCGGTCGAATAGACTCTCGCCACGATGGAAGTCCTCGTCCTTCCCTTGGGCCGCAAAGCGGTTCATGCGCTTGACCGTCCCCTCGAGCCCCTCGGCGTCGATGCCGAGCTGCGCGGCGAGCCCTCGCAGCGTGTCCGACTTCTTGAGGTAGCCGGTGCGTTTGAGCTCCTTGGGAATAAGGAAATCCGGCTGCTGGTTCGAGGGCAGGAACGGGCCGCACGGATACTTCTTCCGGTAGGTGGCGTCGAAGATCATGTAGCAGGGCACGCACGGGGAGTCCGGCGAGTGGTTCTCGTACATGGCCTTGCAGATGTCGTTGTAGGGGCTGGCCTCGTTGAGGAAGCGCTGGCCGCGCTTGTTGACGAACACCGAGCCCGGCAGGCCTTTCTCGATGACGAGCATGCGTGCGCGGTCCTCGCCGGGGACCACGGTCGTCGGGCCCCACCAGGCGTCGTCCATGAGGTCGACGGCCGCGCCGAGCTCGATTCCCATGTTGATGAGGTCGCCCGTGTTGCCCGGGTTGGCGGTGGTCCAGTCGGCCTGGGTCGGGCCGGGCAGATGCTTCTTGCGCATGGCGTCGTTGCTCTCGAAGCCGCCGGCGGCGAGCAGAACGCCCTTGCGGCCGTGCAGCCGGATCGTGGTGCTCCCGTGCTTGGCGACGACACCCGTCACGCGGCCGTTCTCGACGATGAGCGCGCGTGCCGATGTCTTCCGCCAGAGCGGGATCCGCCGGTCGAGGAGCGAGCGCTGTAGCATGCCGACGAGCGCGTTGCCGAGTGACAGGCAGCGGTCGCGTTTCGAACGACGGCGGCCGGCAAGATCGACCCAGTAACGGACCATCATCTGCATCACGAGCTTGAGCCAGCCCGGATGGCGAGCGAGCACGTGATGGGCCTCGGTGGCGGTCATCGACATGCGCGCGAACACGAGCTCCTGCACGGCAGGCTCGCGCATGGCGTAGAAGTCCTCCCCGAGCTCACGGGCGTCGAAGTGGTGCGGCTCCACCGAGCGGCCGCCGGGCTTGCCGCCGGGCGCCTCGGGGTAGTAGTCGGTGTAGGTCACCATCGGGAACATGTTGATGTGGGTATGCTCGCTCATGTAGCGGAGCATCCGCGGCGCCTCGTCGACGTACTTCTTGAGCTTTTCCTCCGGAACCCGCCCGCGCGTGATGTGCCGGAGATAGGTCAGCGCGTCCTCGGGTGAATCTTCGATGCCGGCCTCTGACAGCAAGTGGTTGTTGGGGATCCACAGCGAGCCGCCCGACATCGCCGAGGAGCCGCCGTACTGATTGGTCTTCTCGATGAGCAGGGTCGAGGCGCCGAGATCGTGCGCGCAGATGGCGGCCGTCATCGCGGCGGCCCCACTACCGACGATGAGAAGGTCGACTTCGTGGTCTTGAATGGAAGTGCAGTTGCTTGTCGTCACATGCTGATCCCGGGGTAGGAAAATCGCCGGCGCCGCAGGGCCCCTGCAGAAGGCTCAAGTATCCGAGGATTACCCGAGGATTACCCTCGGTGCAACACGTTCTACTCACCCCCGACCTAGCGTAGGTGGCCCGTATAGATGGATCGACTCGTTGCCGAAACTCGCGTAAACGCGCAAGTTTCTCGGCGTGGTGAGCTCAAGCGAAAGCGGGAGGAAGGGCAGCGTGCGGGCGGGAGCGCTCGCCGGCCGCCGCGTGGTCGAGCTGGCCGACGAGAAGGGGCTCTACTGCGGGAAGCTGCTGGCCGACATGGGGGCCGACGTCGTCAAGGTCGAACGACCCGGCGGCGATCGGACGCGCGATCTGCGGCCGCACCGCACCGCGGAGACCGGTCCCGACCGCAGCCTGCCGTTCCTCTATCTCAATACGAGCAAGCGAAGTGTGACGCTCGATCTCGAGGAGGCGGCCGATCGCGAGCGCTTTGCGGGGCTCGCCGCCGGCGCCGATCTGGTCCTCGAGACGTGCGCGCCCGGTCGCCTCGACGGCCTCGGTCTCGGCTACGACGCGCTCAGCGCCGCGAATGCGAAGATCGTCGTTACGTCGATCACCGACTTCGGCTCTACCGGCCCGCGCGCGCACTGGCGCGGCAGCGACCTGGTCGACTCCGCGCTCGGCGGCGCGATGTACGTCACCGGCTACCCCGAGGATCCCCCGGTGACGATGGCCGGCGTGCAGGCGTACGTCGCGACCGGAACGTGCGCGGCAGCGGCGAGCGTGATCGCGATGTTCGACGCGACCCGTAGCGGACGGGGCCAGCACGTCGACATCGCGGTCACCGAGGTCGTCGCGTCGGTCGCGCACATCTGCGGTGCCGGCAAATATTCGAGCGACGGCATCGTGCCGAAACGGTTCGGCACCGGACTGTTCGCCTCGGTCCCGTCCGGCGCGTACGCGTGCAAGGACGGGATCATCTACCTGATGGTCAATCGACCGGCGCACTGGCACGCACTGGCCGGCTGGATCAACGAGGTGACGGGCAACCGCGAGGTGCTCGATCCGATGTTCGACGGGCCTTCCTCGGTCCGCCAGCCGTACCGGGAGCTACTCGATCTATTCATCTCGGAGGTCACGGCGACGATGACCGTCGACGAGACGTACCGCGAGGCACAGCGCCGCCACATCGCGATCACACCCGTCAATACGGCACTCGGGGTCACGGGCGACGAGCACCTCGACGTGCGGGGCTTCTTCGTCGACGTTTCGCACGCCGACGGCGTTACGCTGCGCTATCCCGGCCCCCCGTTCCGGCCGGCGCTCACGCCGTGGTCCATCCGCCGGCGGGCGCCGCTGCCCGGCGAGCACGACGACGAGG
>SPBQ01000229.1 GCA_004525875.1 Myxococcales bacterium | reverse complement strand
TCACCACCAGTAGCCTCAACGCACGGGCCGAGCCCTGCGCCGCCAACCGCGTCGTGGTCGCGGCAAACACGCCCGGCACCGTCATGGACGGCCCGCGCATCGAACACTGCCCGCAGCTCGGTTCCTGCGCCGGCGCCGGCGGCACCTACTGGACGTGGTGGCAGGTCGATTTCGACGACGGCACCGTCGGGCGCTGGGTGGTCGAGGACTTCCTCGAGAGGATCGCGGCTCCGATCGACACCGAATCGGTGTGCTCCGCACCCCTCTCCGCCATGAGCCCACCGCGGATCAGCGACTGCCTGTTCATCCTCAGAGCGGCGGTGGGCGTCGAGACCTGCGATCCGGCCTGCACGTGCGCTCCGGGCGGCAGCCTGCCGGCGAGCGCTGCCGACGCGCTCATCTGTCTGGGGAATTCGATCGGGCTGGAGCTGCCGCTGGCCTGCCCGTGTTAGCGGACGGGTGGCTTGCACCGCGGGCCACCCGCGCCCGCTCCGCTCGCAGCATCATTGCCGGACGTCGCCTCCAGCGTCCCGCTCGCCTGGCGTGCTGGCCGCTAGCGGGATGTCGATATCGCAGGTTACGCCGGAAACGTCGAGTCGGAGGGCGACGCGGGCGTCCAGTTCGTAGGCGAGCCCGTCCTCGATCAGATAGCGGTCCAGACCCCAGCGCTCGACTGCACGCCAGGCCGCCGGACCGGACTGCCGCCACTGCAAACGCACGCTCGCGCCTCCGTCATCGTCGAACCGCTGCCAGGTCAGTGATGCCGGTGCCGCTGCGGTCGATGTCGCCAGCTCGCCGAGCGCAAGACCGAGGACCCGCGTAGCGGCGATCGGTAGCCACACCTCGGGGCCGCCAACGGATACGCGCCCGGCGTCGTCGCCGCTAACGAGCACGGTATCGACCAGCTCCCTCACACTCATCCCCTTCCAGCGCCGTGCGCTGAGCGCGTCATGCACGTGGGCGAGTGTGCGCAGGCGCCGCCCGAATGTCAGCCTGAACTCGTCCATCGACGCGCACATCGTCTGTGTACGCTCCGCGACTGCGCGCACGGTGGACAGCGCGTCCTTCACACGGTGGTCGAGGTCCTTCATGAGCCGCGCCTGCTCGGCGGCTGCCTGCTCGCGTTCGGTCACATCGGCCATCACACCGATCAGGCGGATCCCGCCGTCGGCACTCCGCACGATGCTGACGGAGTCGAGGATCGAGACGACGCGGCCGTCGGCCGCGATGATGCGGTAGTTGATTTCATACGATTCGCCGGCGGCGACCAGCGCCGCGTAGCCCGTCAGCAGGCGATCGCGATCCCCCGGATGGACTCGCTGGAACCAGAACCCAGGCTTGATGTACAGCTCCGGAGCATATCCCAGCACGCCTTCGATCTGCGGGCCTATCCAGCTCGCTCGGGTTACCAGCGACCAGCGCCGCAAACGATCGTCCCTCGATTCCCCGGCGACCGGCAGCGCGGGCCCTTCGATCGTGTCGACATCGAGTTCCCAGGGCACGAGGCCCATCGTCTCGGCCAGCGTCCGGAAGCGTCCCTCGCTCTGCTCGAGCGCCTCCTCGGTGCCGGCGACGTCGGTCACATCGCGCATCACGACGCGTCCCTCCACCAGCGCTCCTGACTCGTCACGCGTGCCGGCGATGCTGACGCTCACCGGCATCCGGCGACCGTCGGCGTGCTGGATCCGCACGCGTGCGTCCTCGATCTCACCCTCACGCAGGAAGCGAAGGAAGTGGTCGAAGATCCGCCCCTGGTCCTGTTGCGCGTGCAGCGAGAAGAGCGATCGCCCGATGAGGTCGTCGCGCGGGTACCCGAGGAAGCGCGCGAGCGTCTCGTTGCACTCGACGAGGCGCGTGCTTCCCGAGTTGAACACAGCGTACATATCGGGCGAGTTCTCGTAGAGATCGCGGTAGTGCTCGGCGCGCTGCGCGAGGCGCTCGCACTCCTCGCGAAGAGCTGCCGCACGCTCGCGCAGCCCGATGTTCTCCTCGGCGAGACATCCGGCGTCCGTGCGCCGGCTGGTCATGCGGGAGCCTCTTCGAGGGATACCTCGATGCAACATCGCAGACCTTCGGGGTCGAACGACAGGTTCGAAGTCCCATCGCACTCGTAATTCATCGCGCGCTCGATGAGATCCAGGCCGTAACCGCGTCGCGTCGGGCGACGAACCGGAGGCCCGCCGCGCTCGACCCAGTCAACGCGGAGGATCCGCTGCCCGCCCGCCGACCGCACCTCCCAGTCCAGCACCACGGTACCCGTCGTTGACGACAGCGCACCATGCTTCACAGCGTTCGTCGCGAGCTCGTGCAGGACCATCCCGAGGTTGCGGCCGATGTCGAGGCCGATCTTCGTCCGCAGACCGTGCGTGCTGACCGCACCTGCTCCGGAGAACGGCGACAATGCAAGATTGACCAGCTCGTCAAGATCGACGCCCGTCCATTCGGTCGCGGCCATCGCGTTGTGGATCGCCGCCAGTGCGCTGATGCGACCGCCGAACGTCGCGACGAACTCCTCGAGCGTCGTCGTCGCGACCAGCGTTCGGTCCGCCAGCGCCTGCACGGTCGCGAAGGTGTTCTTGACCCGGTGGCTGAGCTCTCGCATGAGTCGCTCCCGGACCTCCTCGTCGCGCTTGGATGCGCTGATGTCGATGATGATGCCGTTCAACATCCGCCGGCCGCGCCCCGCCATCACCACCGACATTACATCGAGAATCCACACGGGCTCACCGTTGGCAGCCAGGAGCCGGTACTCGGTGCGATACTTGCCCGGCTTCCTCGCGTTCTGCTCCATGAGCCGGCGGACCCGATCTCGGTCGTCGTCGTGGAGGCGGCTCATCCAGAATCCCGCCTCGTACCAGCGCTTGCGGTCGAAACCGAGCAGCGGTTCGATCTGCTCGCCGACGAAGTCGGGGCGGTGCTTGAGGTTGAGCTGGTCGGGGGCGGCGGGATCGAGAATCGTCTGGTAGGGAACCAGGCGCATCGTCTCGGCAAGCCGCCGGAAACGCGCTTCGCTGCGCCTCAGCGCCGTCGCAGCGTCCTTCTGATCGACGATATCGCGACCCACACCGCGGGTACAGACCGGCCGGCCGTCGGCGCCGTATCGAAGGTTCGCGTCGAGACTGATGAGGCAATACGTGCCGTCCTTGCGGAGCAGGTGGTGCTCAAAGCCCTCGACCGAACCGGTCGCCACGAGTTGCTCGGCCATCTTCGCGAAGCGCGGGAGGTCCTCGGGAGGAACGAGGTCGGTCATCGGACGGCCCACTACCTCTTCGAGCTCGTACCCGATCAGGTCGCGGCTGCGCAGATTGCAGTCGGTGATCGTCAGCCCTTCCAGCTCGACCGACGCGTACATGTCCGGAGAGAGGTCGTAGAGGCTCTTGTACCGCCGCCCCTCTCTCGAGAGCTCGTCACGGCGATGCTCGAGGGCCTCGATCTCGGCGCGAAGCGTCGCGTTCTCCTGTTCGGGCTCCGTCCGGGACATGCTCGAGCACCGGCCGTGCTCCCACGTACCGGCGAACTAATACAGTACTCATCTCCACGGCTGAAGACAGTCGCCACGCCGCGCGGGGAAGACCACGCTCCGGCTAACGCACGGGAGACTCGAGCCGTTCCACGCGGGAACCTAGCTCCTCGACCTGCTCGACCAGAGAGACGTGCGCGAAGTGGAAGAAGATGAGCGTCGCGCCCGTGGCCGCGGCCAGAGCGATCAACTCGCGCAACCGCTGCGGGTCGGTGAGCGCGACCAGGGCGCCGATCCCGAATCCGTTTCCGGCGCCCCGCGTCCTTCGGCCCCCCTCGCCGGACTCGTCGCCGTGGACGAGGCCGTACGCGCGCTCATGCTCGGCATGGCGCGTGCGCCGTCGGCCTCTCACCGTCGCCATATCCGCGCCGAGGCGGAGGCAGCCGAAGCCATCTACGAGGAACGCGGCTGGCTGGACGATCCGTACAGCTTTCACCGTCGCGCGTACGAGCTGCGATCGCCGCGGGTCACGGACGCGCGCGCCGCGCAGCGCGAATCCACCGCCGGCGAAGCTCAGAAGTTCACGGAGACCGAGGGCGTCGGCGTGACCGGCTGCGCGGCCGGATCCGAGGCGTCGATCACCTCGACGACGAGATCGGCCGGCGTGGCGATGGTTGTGCGCTCGCGCAGGTTGCACGTCGCGATGTCGGTCGGCCCGCTGAAGCCCGCGGGATCATCAACCGAGACGCTGAGCTTGCCCGCGGCACTGTCATTGTCGAAGACGACCGTGGAACCGGCGAGCGGGCTCGTGCAATCCACCGACGCGCCCTCCCCGAGGAACGCAGAATCCGTGGCCGAGTAGTCGATCTCGAAGTCGAGGGCACCGAGCGTCACGGCGTCGCCGAGGCGGACGACCACCGCGCGCGTGCAGCGGACTTCGACCGGAAGTCCGACCACGTTCAGCAGGAGGATCTGCGAGTCAGTCACGGTCATGGCGCCATCGCCGCTGGTATCGCAACGGCCCGGATCGCAGTCGGTCCGCAGCCCGACCGCCGCCTGCAGCACGATCGCTGAGTCGGTCACTGTACGCGACCCGTTGTCGTCGGCGTCGCCGCAGTCGAACTCGCGGGCGCAATCGTTCCGACAGGTAGCCGGGTCGGCGTCACTGTTGGCGGGGCCGTCGTCGCACTCCTCGCCCGAATCGACGACGTCGTCGCCGCACACCGGAGCCGTGCAATCGGTACGGCAGGCGTCGGCCTGCGTGTCCGAGTTGCCCGCGCCGTCGTCGCACCCCTCGCCGCCGTCGATCACGTCGTCGCCGCACACCGGAGCCGTGCAATCCGTACGGCAGGCGTCGGCCTGCGTGTCCGAGTTGCCCGCGCCGTCGTCGCACGCCTCGCCG
>SPBQ01000451.1 GCA_004525875.1 Myxococcales bacterium | reverse complement strand
GCCGCACGCTGTTCAGCCTCACTTCGGTCGACTACATCGACAACGACCTCGGCGACTACGACGAGGTCTCGCTCGCGTTCTTCGTCCGCGAACGCGGCACGCCCGCCGGCTTCCCCTACACCGGTGCGGCCTACGACTTCGTACGCAATCGCCTGGCCACCTACATCCACCGCCTGCCCGTCACCCAGAGCTTCACGCGCGAGGCCGGCGAAGGGATCTGGGGCTTCCCGAAGACCGTCGAGGAGATCCAGATAGACCACGTCGAGGGGCAGTGCCGAACCCGCCTGAGCTGCGACGGACACCACGTGCTCACGCTGTCCGTTCCCGACGGCGGCACGCGCAAGATTCCCGATTCCGAAATGACCACGTACTCCTTCATCAACGGTCTCCTCCATCGCACGCGCTTCCTCTCCGGCGCCGAAGACTGCGGCTTCCATCTCGGCGGCTCGAATCTGGAGCTCGGCGACCACCCGATCTCGGCCGAGCTACGATCGATGGGCCTGCCGCGCCGCGCGCTGCTGAGCGTATGGATGGGCGCGATGTACGGACGGTTCGACGCGCCCGAGCCGGTGTAGCGACAACCGGCAAGCGCGCACGGAGCGATGCCCACCGACACCCCATGATTCGCTCCCCGCAAGCTCGATCCCCCTTCGCGGCGGCGCTGGACGTCTTCGCTCGCGACCACGCCGACCCCGTGGCCGGGTTCTTCGGGCCCGACAGCCTCACGTGGCGCGTCAATCGCGAGACCGCAGTCTACCTCGGCGGCATGCGCGCCCTGCTCATGCAGATCGCCCACCCGAAAGTCGCCCAGGGCGTCGCCGATCACAGCAACTTTCGCGACAACCCGCTCGGGCGGCTGCGCCGTACGTTCGACACCGTTCATGCGATGGTCTTCGGCACGCGCGACGAGGCCGTCGCTGCGGCGCTGCGGCTCCACGAGGTGCACGCACGGGTCCGCGGACGGCTCGCGGACCCGATCAACGGCATGACCGCCGAGTACCACGCGAACGATCCGGAGCTGCTGCTCTGGGTGTTCGCGACGCTCGTCGACTCCTCTCTGCTCTCCTACCAGACGTTCGTAGAACCGCTGCGGGCGCCCGAGGAAACTGCATTCTACGAGGAAGCGCGGACGTTCGCCACGCTCTGCGGAATCGACGCGGACGAGCTTCCACCCGACATCGCGGCGTTCCGCGCCTACGTTCGGCAGGTCGTCCGCGGCGGCGAGCTGGTCATCACCCCCACGGCGCGCGAGATCGCCGAAACGTTGCTGAAGGGTCCGCCGCCGCTGTACCCGTTCCAACCTAGCAACTACGTGCTGGCCGCCGGCATGCTCCCGGTCGAGCTACGCGAGCGGTTCGGTATCGGATGGACGCTCCCGGTCCGCGCGACCTACTCGATCGGCGTGCGAGTCGTGCGCCGGCTCGTGCCGCACATGCCGGATGTGCTGCGCCAGGTGCCCTCGTCACGACGGGCCGCGCGACGCTGCGAGCGTGTGACTTCGCTCGCAGCCTGATCCGAGCGCTCACGTCAGCGGGCCGCCGGGGAAGCCGTCCTTCCGGATCGCATTCAGGCAAAGCGCATGGCACACCGACGGCACGGTAGTTGCTGCCCTCGGTTGCCCTATGACACTACCGAGTCACGTGCCACGGTGAGAAAAATGCCATACCCCGCGAAAACCCTGAGAGAACTGGCGGTCGACGAGCGCGCCGTGTCGATGGCAGAGTACGCGGTACTGATGTCATTTTTGACGCTCGGTACAATTACCGTCGTCAGCGCGCTGACGGACGCGATCAGTACCTTCTTCCGATCGACCGCCTCCGACCTCGGCACGATGAAGTAGACCGCCCCTACCCCTTGAACGTGCTCGCGCCGAAGTCGCCGAACGGCTCGTCCCGCTCGCGCACGGCCTCCTTGTAGCCCAGCTCGGCCGCACGCTGCTGGAACGCATACCCCTCCTGCGTGTGTCGGGTGATCCCGTCGAACACGGTCCCGAGGATCTGTGTCGGCTGCAGGCCCGCCGCTAGCACCGTCTGATTGACCAGCAGCTTCATCATCATGAGTTGATTGATCGGCATTCGCGCAATCCGCTCGAGCAGGATCTCGAAGCGTGCATCGAGCTGGTCGGCCGGTGCGCTCTCGACGGCAAGCCCCCACGCCACCGCCTCGCGCCCGCTCAAGCAGTCGCCGGTGAAGAGCAATCGCTTCGCCTTCTCGATACCCACGCGAAAGGCCCAGACCGATGTCGTCGGAGAGCCCCACACGCGTGCCGGCGGATAACCGATCTTCGCGTCGTCCGCGATCAAGAGCAGATCGCTGCACAGCGCCATGTCGGTGCCGCCTGCCACGCAGAATCCGTGGACCTTGCAGACGACCGGCTTGTTCGCGTGGAACAGGCTCATGAAGCCACGTACGTTGCGCGACATCATCTGGTAATCGAGCATGGGGTCCCACGTTTGTCGCGGATCGTGGTTGCGACCGGTCACCTTCGGATCAAGGGCCGTCGCGGTCAGATCCTCACGACCCACAGGGGAGTCCGGATCCTTCTCGTTCAAGATGCGCTCGGCGCTCTGGACAAGATCGTATCCGCCGCAGAACCCCTTGCCGCGGCCGGACAGTGCGATGAGGTGGACCCGCGAGTCGAGATCGGCCCGTTCGACACAGGCCGCCAGCTCACGCGGCGTGTCCAGCGTGATGCCGTTCCCCCTCTCGGGCCGGTCGAGCGTGATCCGCGCGATCCTGCCGGTCACCTCGTAGGTCATGGTCCGGAGCTCGTTCATCTGGAACCTCCCGCGTTGTGATGGGCGGACGTCGCCGTCCCCGGCCGGGAGATTATCCAGATGAACGCGGAGACGCACGGCCCCCTCGCCGCGGCGACCGGACGGGATCCTCGCTGTCCGATGCGGGCCCGGTCCGGCGAGCGCGCGGCTAGCTCGCTTCGCGGGCT
>SPBQ01000397.1 GCA_004525875.1 Myxococcales bacterium | reverse complement strand
GCGCACGATGAGCGCGATCCCGACGAAGACCGCCACGATCATCAGGCGCGCTGCCAGCACATAGGGCCGCGCCTCGCTCGAAACACCGTGCATGGCCAGCTTCGACGGCAGATCGGTGACGCTCCACCAGGCGAGGATCGTGAACAGGAACATGGGCGTGACGTACTTGATGACGGGGTAAAAGAACCGGGCCGGAAGGATGTAGGCGCCGCGCTCGATCTCGCGCCAGCCACGCTCCATTCCGAACACCCAGGCGAACAGGATGACCTCGAACAGGGCGAACACGACGAGCGCGAGCGTTCCGACCCAGTAGTCGATCTCGTCGAGGAATCCGTGGCCGTGAAAGAAGATCACGGGCTGGGTCAGCACGAACATCGCCGCGCCCAGCAGGGCCACGGCGCGCCGACGCGGCAAGTCCCAGGCCTCCTCCAGCAATGCCACCATCGGCTGCCCCATCGCGACCGCCGACGTGATGCCGCCGAAGAACAGCAGCAGGAACCACAGCGCGCCGAGCATGTCGCCGAGCGGTACACGCTGGAAGATCACGGGCATTGCCTGGAAGCCGAGGTCGAACGCGCCGCCGGCCGCGATCTCGCGGGTACCCTGGACACCGAAGAACGCAACCGCTGCTGTGAGCGCGATCGTTCCACCGAGCACCACCTCGGCGAGCTCGTTGATGCCCACCGTCGACAGGCCGGTGAGCGCAACGTCGTCGTCTTCATGAAGGTAGCTTACGTAGGTATGGATGATCCCCCAGCCGATCGAGAGCGCGAAGAATATCTGACCGGCCGCGTTGACCCACGCCGTGGGGTTGCCGAGGCTGCCGAGCTGAGGGTTCCAGACGAAGCCGAGCCCGTGGGAAACGTTCCAGTCGGGCTGGGACGGGTCCGGTGTACCGAACGTGAGGACCCGCACGACGAGAACGGCTCCCACCACGAACAGCATCGGGATGGCGGTCTTCGCGAGACGCTCGATTCCGCCAGCGACGCCGCCGAGCAGGACGATGAGCGTGAAACCCAGCGTCGCGACGTAGGCGAGGTACGCCGTGGCGACCGACCCGAAGTGCTGGTTGGCGGTGACCCCCGGGAAAGCGCCGAGGAACGCACCCATCTCGGCGCGCGTCGTGAGGCCGTCGTAGCTGCCCACCAGAGAGAACACGCTGAAGGCGAGACACCAGGATGTGATGTAGGTGTAGTAGAGAGCGATGATGAACGGGATGAACAGTCCAAGCGCGCCGACGTACTTGGCGGCCGGATTGGCCCAGATGATGTGGATCATGCCCGCCGCATGGCCGTGGCCGTGCTTTCCGCCGAGCCGTCCGATCGAACACTCCACCCACATCAACGGAATGCCGATCACCAGCAGGGCCACGAAGTAGGGGATCATGAACGCGCCGCCGCCGTTCTGCGCCGCCTGGACCGGGAAGCGAAGGAAGTTCCCGAGGCCGATCGCGTTGCCGGCCAGGGCGAGGATGAGCCCGATCTTCGTCGCCCAGCGCTGCCGCTTGCTCATCCGAACCGGCTAGTATCCTATCGTTCGGTCGCGAGCGAGCGCAAGCCGATTGAAGCTTCGAGCACAGAACGCTTGAGTCCGGAGTCCCGGCTGGTACGCGTCGGAGTACCGGCTCTGGTAGCGCTCGTCGCCGCGGTCCTCTATCTACCCGCTCTAGGCTACGAGCTCGTCTTCGACGATCTCTCGCTGATCGGCCCCGACGGACCGGTGCCTCTCGGGGGGAGCCGGCTTCCCTACCGCCCGCTTCGCTACCTGAGCCTGCGTCTCGATTTCCTGCTCGGCGGCGGGGATCCATGGGCGTACCATGCGACCAACCTCGCGCTCCATGCCGTTGCATGCGGCCTCGTCGTTCATCTCGTACGGCGGCTTGGCGGTCGGCCGCTCGTGGCGCTTCTCGCCGGCTGCACGCTGGCGGTTCACCCGCTGTGCACGGAGGCCGTGGCGTACGTATCGGGGCGGCGTGATCTGCTCTGCGCGACGCTCGGGATGGCCGCGATCGTCGCCTGGATCAGCGCGTCGGGGCGCACGGGCGTTTCGGTGCTGCTGCTGCTGGGTGCGGTGGCTGCGAAGGAGTCGGCGCTCGTGTTCTGGGCCGTGCTCGTGGCCGCGTCCAGGTTCGGCTTCGGACCGGCGCTCCGCTATGGACTGGGGACGCTCATGTTCGTTCTGCCCGCGGCGGTGGCGCTGCCGGTCGCCTACGGCGCGATGGGTCCGGTGATTGCCGGCGGCTCGCCCCTCGACTTGCTCCTCGTCGCCGGCAGAACCGCGGCCCACTATGTCGGAGGGCTGGTCTGGCCGGTGGATCTGTCGGTCGAGTATCCGATGCTGGTAGGCACTGAGGTTTGCCCGCGAGCGGCCGGGCGTGCCGCCGTCGCAGGACTCCTGTTGCTAGTGGTGTCGGGTCTCACCGCGGGTGTCCTCGTCCGAGGAGCGGCCTCGTCGCCGGCACCGAGACCGCTCGCCTTCGCGTTCTGCTGGTCGACGATCGTCCTGTTCGCGATCGCCCTCGTCATCGGTCGGCACGAGCCGGGAGCCGATCGACACGCCTACCCGCTCGTCGCGGCCGGGTCGGTTCTCGCGGCGACGGCGCTGTCTTGCGGAGCTGCGGGCCCCGCGAAGCTCGCTGCTCTATCCACGCTCGCGAAGGCATCGATGGTGGCGTGGTTACTGCTTCTGCCGTTCCTGTCACTAGCGACGTTCGAGCGCTTGCCCGTCTGGCGCAGCTCGCGAGCCCTGTGGGAGGCCACGGTCGCGACCACGCCCGAGTCCGTGCGTGCGCGGCACAACCTGGCGGCGGTGCTCGCGGCGCAGGGGCGTCACCGCTTGGCCCGTCGGCAGCTGCACCATGCTCTGCATTTGCAGCCGGACTACGGGCCGGCTCGAGCGGCCCTGGCGTGGATCGCGTGCCGGGACGGACGGCTCACGATCGCGCGACGCCACATCGAAGCCGCCCATGCGATGCGTGCTCCGTTCGAGTTGATCGCGGCCGCCGAGGCAGAATGTCGGCAGGAAGGATCCCCCCGATGAGCGCGTTCGCCGCTGTCCTGTTCTTCAGCCTGCTGCGCGCCTTGCTGGCCGGATACGGCGGGAGCTGGTTCTTTCCGGGCGTCCTCGGCGAGGCGTTCAACGCGTCTCTAGCTTTCTTGCTCATCGCGATCGCGGACTGGACGCTGCGCCGTTTCGGAAGAATGACGGCGGCTCAAACCGTCGCCGTCATGCGCACTGTCGAGTACGTCGCGCTGTTCGCGTACTTCGGCAAGGCCTGGATCGAACCGCACGCAGCGCTCGCGTCCGCGCTCTCGATCGATGCCCGGCCCAGTCTGCCGCTGGCCGCGGCCGGCGGCGTGTTCGGGGTCGTGGCGGGTCGTATGGAACGCAGGCTCGGAGGAGCCGTC
>SPBQ01000129.1 GCA_004525875.1 Myxococcales bacterium | reverse complement strand
GTCAGGAGAAGGAATCGCATTACCGTGCGACAGCCGGATTCGCAGGGGGGGGTCGGCCTCCCCCGCCCGGCCAAGGGGGCAGAGCTTACAGCATTTCCCGCTCTTTAAGGAGTAGGGCGGCGCAATGCCATTTGCCGCCGTCAGTCCACGCGCGGGCACCGGCATCGAGCGCGGCGGAAAGCGCGGCCCGCGATTGGCTGCAGCGAGCCCGATTCCTCGCAGCGGTAGTGCTGTGAGTGGTCCGTCCGGCGAAACATGTACGTGCCCTCGAAGCCGCCGTCGCGCAAGCCAGCGCAGGCGTCGGTGAGCTCGCTCCTGACGGGATCGGGCGGGAATGAAAGCGGGAGATGCCGTCGGGCCTGTGTCCGGCTCTCGTCACTGGTCCGCTCCTTCGTACACCCAGCGGTTGCGCTGCCTAGCACAAGTCCGAGCGAGGCGAGCGCTACCAGTATGAGTACAGAGCGATGGACCAAGCTTCTCCCGTCCCGGGCTGGACGGTAGGCAGCATCTAACCCGTTCGATGCGTGCCGGACCCGTTTCTTCATCTTGACCCCGGCTACGCTGCTCGGCACCGACGCGGCCGGTCGCCATGCGATCCTGCGGGCGTAACCGGCTCGCGACCAGAGGTGAGTTCCTTCACAATGACGGCCCCCTCACGGGGCCGACATCATGCTGAGAATCTTCAAGGTCTTCGCCGTCCTTGCCGTCGCGCTGGTGGTGGTCGGATACTTCCGTGATTGGTTCGAGGTCTCCAAACCCGGCAGCGACGAGTACGCGGTCAAGGTCGATCGTGACAAGATCGGCGAAGATACGAAGGCGGCACGCCATCTCGCCACCAAGGTAGGCAAGCAGATTGCGGGCCGGCGCGTGACCGGGACCGTCAAATACCTGAACCCGCTAACGATGTCGTTGACCGTGAACGTCTCGGACGACGAAGACCAATCGTTCAAGCTGTCCACCGACACGCGCATCACACGAGGAGGGGAGACCGCGGGACTGCTTGATCTGGCCGATCTCAGCAAGGTCGCCGTCACTTATGCCGAGGTCGACGGAGACAAGAAAATCGAGGAGATCGAGATCCTCGACTGATCGAGCCCGGTTCCTCAGATCATCGACACCTCGAGTCCCAGCTTCCCCTTCGCCATGTCGACAACGCCGCGCTGGTCGTAGATCACGTGCAGACCGCCCGTCTGCATGTCACGGAAGCAACGCTGGAGCTTGCTCGGATTGCGTAACCCCTGGCTTCCCGACGACTCGTAAGCGAACAGTGTCACCGCCCGCGCCACGTCGTTGACGTAGCTGACAGCGGCGCGCGTACGGTTCATCAGCTCCGTCGTACACTGCTCACCGGTGGCGATATGATCGACGGCCGCACCGAACGCATCACGAACGAGCAGACGCGCCGCTTCGAGTGCCAGCGTCTGGCGTCCGAACTCTCGCTGGAATAGCTGCTGCTCGCGCAACGGCGGTGAGCCGAGCCGTGCACGGCCACCGGCGACGATGGCGTTGATCTCGTCGAGCGCTCGCCTCGCGACGCCAAGGCACCATCCGGCCGAGCTGATCGCGCCGAGCTGAACGCACCCCAGTCCGTAGATTGCGCCGCCCGTCCGTGGCCTCGTCTCGAACAGCGAGTAGCTGAATGCATCTTCCACGAACTGCTCGGGCACCTCGAAGTCGATGCTGCCGGTGCCCCGCAACCCCATCACATCCCAGTTGTCCTGCAATTCGACGCTCTCCACCGGCATGAACAGACAGCGGACCAGCGGCAGGCCGGCCTCGTCGAACGGCGGCATCTCGCCGTCGTGCAGCTCGATGGCGCCGCAGCCGATGAACGCCGCGTGGCGCGCCCCGCTACCGAACGGATAGTGGCCCGAGACACGAAATCCACCCGGCACCTTGTGTGCAGTCCCGAGCGGCGCGAAGACGCCGGCCGCACAACCGCTATCGATCACCGCGGCGCCCGCTTCAGGAGCGAGATAGGCCGCGTAGGACATCGTGTTGCAGTTCTGAGCGTACGCCCAGCCCACCGACCCGTCGGCGTAGGAGAGCTCTTCACAGACGTCGATGATGGTGTCTACGTCCGCCTCCAGACCGCCGAGATCACGCGGTACCATGAGGCGGAACAGACCTGTCGTCGTGAACTTTTCCACGAGCGGAGCGGTCATAGTGCAGGCCTCATCGACGGCGTCGGCCTCGGCCTCGATCAGCGCGCGAAGGCTGCACGCGACCTCGCGGACATTCGAATTGGCGGTCATGATTCGTCGTCGTCCTCCCGGCGCGAGCGTGGCTGCAGAGCGCCGTTGCGCGAGACCGCGCGGACCGGGTAACCTGCCAGAGGCTCCCGGACATTGACAGCCTTTCCGGGCCCCCCGTGCCGATGCCGACCGAGCAGATCACCCCGCAGCGCCTCACGGCAGCGCTGTCCGAGGCGCACGCGGGCGTGGAGGTGCGCGATGTTCGCGTCGTCGAGACCTCCGTTCACGGGAGCGAGCGTGTGTCGACGGCCGACCGGATCGTGCTCGAGATCGACTTCGCGCCGGGCGCCGACGCCGGTCTACCTGCGCGAATGCTTCTCAAGACGTTCCTCGACCGGCCGCACGCGCCCCGAGTGATGTACCGGACCGAGGCACGGTTCTACCGCCAGATCCGTCCGGAGCTCTCCGTCGAGACACCGCTGGCCTACGGCACTCTCGTCGACGAATCCGACGGGCGCCACGGCGTGTTGCTCGAGGATCTCTCGCTACGCCAAGCGCGCTTTATCGATGCCACGACGGAGGTCTCGCTCGACGAGATCCGCGCGCTGCTGCGCAACCTCGCGCGCCTCCACGCCCAGTACTGGGAGACCCCTCGCTTCGACGCCGACCTGTCGTGGGTCGCCACTCCGCTTTCCGGAGGCATGCACGATACCTTCCGGTCGATCGGCCTCGAGCTCGTCCGCGATCAGCTAGAGATCGAATACAAGGCGCGGCTGGTCGAGCCGCTCGGCCGCACTCTCGATGAGCTCTGGAGCTACCTGTGGAAGGCCCAGGAGATCCTCGCCTCGCCGCCCTCTACGTTGCTGCACGGCGACACGCACATCGGCAACACGTATCTCCTGCCCGATGGTCGCGCAGGGCTCATCGACTGGCAGCTGATGGTGCGCGGAGCCTGGGCCCACGACGTGACCTATCTGCTCGTCACCGGGCTGACCACGCAGTGCCGCCGAGCCCACCAGGGCGCACTGCTTGGCGAGTACCTCGAAGAGCTTCGAGGCGGCGGCGTGGATCCGCCCGCCGCGGAGGAGGCCTGGGTCCTCTACCGGCAGGCCGCCATCTGGGGCCTCGTCCTCGGGTGGCTCATCACGCCGCCGGGCAACTACGGAGAAGCCGTCACGTCGACGAACATTGCGCGGCTCGTCGCCGCGGTCGAAGATCTGCAGACGTTCGCCGCTCTCACTTGAAGCTCTCCGGCGTCAGCCCATCTCGCACTCGAGGGCGGGCCTACTCGATGCACGGATCGTCGCTGGTCGTGAAGATGTTCTTCTTGAACTTCACCTGACCGGCCGTGCACGCCGGGCCACCAGCGATGTCCAGGCCGATGTCCGGGATCGACGTACCCGAGAAGACGTTGCTCACGATAGAGCCGGTGGTGGCGGGACCAATCGCGATTCCGTGCCGGGGAGCCCCGATCTGGTTCTTGCTGAGCAACACGTCGCTGGAGTCCCCTCCAACCAGAACGGATCCGAAGCAGCCCAGGACGCGGTTCTTCGAGACCTTCACGCTGGAAACGCTGTCGAGACTGATCCCGGGACTGGAGGCCCCGGTCTGAAGACTGCACATGATCGAATTATCCGACATGAGCATGCGGCTAGCGCCAAGAGCTTCGATCGCGAAGCCGCTATCGTGGTTAACGATCGAGTTACGCCGAATCTGTGACGACGTGGATCCGGCGTCGCGCACGCCTGTCGGCGTGCCTGTCGACGCGAGTAGTTCGATCTCGTTGCTCAGCACCAGAGCCTTGGTCGCCGCGGCGCTGATGGCGATCGCGACACCACCATCGGAGCGAGTGAAGTAGGACTGCGTGACCCGGACACCGGGCGCCTCGATCGAAACCCCGACGTCGGTTCCCGCTTGTACCGTGAGGTTCTCCACACGCGCCGTAGCGCCGGTCACCTGGACAGCGGTCGTACAGGTACCCACGACACGTCCGTTCATCACGCGTGCACCGGCTCCTGACAGCACGATCCCGGTACCGCTCGTGCAGCCGAGCTCTCTTCCATTCATATCGACCTTCGTCTTCTCTCCGACCCGGAAGATCTCCTCGGGGCACGGGGACGAAGGGAAATCCTCGGGTTGAATCACGGTGTTCTGCGTGATCAACGCTCCGCAGTCCAGAGGCTGCGACCATGCGGGCCCCGCGAAGAGTACGGTCAACAGGCAAGCGAGGCCCGCGGACACCGAGAGAGGGAATGATTCCAGACGCGTCATGAGTGGTCCTCCGGGCACACGACTAGGCCAAGCAACCTGACGCCCGGCCGCTCGCAAGTCCAACCGCAGCGGTCGAGTCCCCGGACCAACGACCTACTGGTGGCTGAAAGACCCTCTGGCAGGGTAGCCTTCTGACGGCCCCTCATCATCGCGCGGCCGTGCCGGCGGGCAGTTCGACTCACGCAGCGTCGCCCCACGGGGAATGGACGACATGTTCGTCGCAGACGCTCGCAATCATCGCCCTCAGACGTTCCGGTGCCGCTAGCGGGCTTGCGGTACCCGCACTGACTACTCGTCGCCCCCGACCAACGACAGCGACCGCTCTACGACGTCGACGTCGCCGATCAAGTCACGCCGGCATGATCCGGATTCACACACTCCGTGCCTCCAACCGACACGGCAAGCGCGCAGGTCCCACTGCGAGGCGCGTGTCCCGGGGCGACCGAGCTCGCATACGGTAGGTGCCCCCGCTCAGGCCCCGCCGTGCAGAGTCCAGATTTCACGGCCGGACTTCAGGGTCTTCTTTTCGATCCGCATCTCGTCGGCCCCTTCGGACTCCGCCAGCTCCTGCAACTCGGAGACGTCGGCCTCCGACCCGTCACAGAACCCCATCGGCCGGGTGTTGTTGAGCTGATTGAGTTGGACCTTGAATTCGCCACGGTCCCAGCGGGTCTGCGTGTCGTTCGAGTACGGATAGATCATGGCGCGGCAGTGTATACCGGATCCGTTGATCGATCAGAACGGTAACCCGTCGCCTCTTCATCCCAGGTGCGCGTCTCGCCTATCGGCTAAAGACAGCCTGTCGAGGAGGCACGGCGACGGTCTCCAACAGCCCGCCAGGAACAGCTGCCGACTTCGGCGTCTGCTCCGGGGCCCACTTCGTCCTGCTACCCCGGTGTTCCACGTGAACCTCGTCGACGATCGTCTAACGGATCGCGGCGATGGCCGTCCAAACTCCCTTCCTCGTTCTCGGTTATGTTTCTCGGCGCGACCTGCTACGAGCAGCCTCATGGATCGTCGCTGATCTGTGGATCATTCAGTCCGATGGAACGCCGTCTAGAAGAAATCGAATTTTGCCGGACGAAGATGGGCGAGCTCATGCTCCAACGTCGGCGTTTACCCGTGGTGCACGGTCCCGAGAGCTACTATGAGATTACCCTCAACGGCCAGCATCTGATGTCGAGCTTGGTCAACGTGTCGGAAATAGCGTTGGCAACGATCGGACTCGAGCAGCTGAGCGACGGACCCCTCGATGTGGTCGTCGGCGGTCTGGGGCTCGGTTACAGCGCGAAGGCGGCGCTCGATGATCCCCGTGTCGCATCCGTCGTGGTTATCGAGAACTTGCCGGAGGTCATTGGTTGGCACACGAGAGGCCTTGTGCCATTGGGCGATGCGTTGACGGACGACCCGAGGTGCAAGTTCGTCGAGGGCGATTTCTTCGGGTTGATGCGTACCGACGCAGCACGACTCGACCCGGACGAGCCGCACAAGAAGTATCACGCCATCCTGGTCGACATCGACCATTCTCCCACGGATCTTCTGCACCGTGACCACGGCCGGTTCTACTACCCTGATGGACTGCAGCGTCTAGTTGGCCACCTTCATCCCGGCGGAGTGTTTGCGCTCTGGTCGGCCGACCCATCCGATGAGGAGTTCATCTCGGCGCTGGGTGAAGTATTTTCCCAGGTCGAATCTCACGCAGTGCACTTCCATAATCCGGTATGCGATTCCGAAGAGCTCAATACGATCTACGTGGCACGCGTGGACCGGTAGGGCCTACTTCTTATGGCATTGTCACATCGACCTCCGGGGGACGAAGCTCCGCCCGACCTTCGAATCATTGTCGTCCTGTCCTAGGCGCACGTCATCTCCGCCCAAGTGGCAAACGCTCGTGCGCGGGACATCCGAGCGTTCACTGCACGTAGGAGATCACGCTATGGAGGGAGAGTTACCGTTGGGGCTTCGCCGGCGACCTGAGCCGGCGCATCTGCCGTTCTCGTTGCCGGGCGGTCCCGACGTTATCAAGGTAGAGGAGCGAGCCGGCCGCCCGACCCTGTAACGAATTGCCGCTCTTGCGCGTTTCCTCTTCAAATGCCACATCCGGCAGGGAAAACTCGCATATGTCCTCCTACGCCTTCGTTACGTCCTCATCATCCATG
>SPBQ01000086.1 GCA_004525875.1 Myxococcales bacterium | reverse complement strand
TCCGAAATGGCCGCCACGAACGAGAAGAACCAGCGAAAGCCGGGCGATCGCCGCTCGAAGTTGGTCGTAACCTGGTGGCGAAGGTCGTGCAGGCGCAGATCGAGGAATCGGTGAATCGTCTGCGTCTTGCCGGTGCCGATCGGCGCCGCGTCGCTCACGAGGCTCACGCGGATGTCTCGATTCTGCGACCAGTAACGGAACACCTCACCGGACAGCTCGTTGGCCGCCGCCTCGAGCTCCGAGATGCGCGTCTCGAAATCAGCATCGAGGAACTCCCCGTCGTCCACACCCGCCAGCCGCAACAGCGACAGCGCCGTGCGTTCGTGGTTCTCCAGCTTGGCGTTCGCACGTTTGGCCTTCGTGAACAGATCGGTCAGGTCGATGCGCCCGGCCAGTGCGCTGTACTCGCTGAAGTAAAAGAAGCGTGGCAGCCGCTCGACGACCGACTGCAGCGCCTTGCCGGTGAGACCGGAGCTGGAGAGCTCGGAGACCGTCTCGGCCGTGGTCATCAGGTCGCGCAGCACCTTGACCTCATCTTTTTTATCCTTGGGAAGCTTTGAGAGTTCTTCCTTGAAGAGCGCCGCCAGGTCCTGCGGCTTTGACCGCGTCGCCGCGCGGTCGCCGAGGCCTACTTCAGCGGCGCCGGCAACGAGCGTTGCCATCACCTCGCGCTCGTCGACGTCAAGCTCGACGAGCAACTCACCGTCGTAGCGACGCCCCACCCTCAGGAACCCGCACTGAGGAAGCGGCAGGCCGAGCTTTTCTGACAGATCCTCGCTCTCCTCCGCGTCGAGCTCGAATCTCGCCCAGACCGGGATGACCTCGGACAGATCCATCTCGCGCGCGTCACGCGCCGTTCGCCAGCGCGGGTAGTCCGCCGCCAGGTCAAGACTGAAGGACCCTTCATAGGCGGGGTTCAGGCTGGCCAGCGCCTGCAGGAATGTGGTCTTGCCCGACTCGTTCTTGCCGAGCATGCACGTGATATCGCGCTCGACCTCGACCGGACCTGAGTCGACGATGTTCCTGAAAAGAGAAACCTGGGCAGTGGATAACCGCATTCGACCTCGACCTCCTCACCGCCTCCACCCGTCGCGATCGAACGCGAGAGCTGACGTCGGCTGACAAGCTACCCTTTGAGCCTGCCCGAGCGGGCGGAGGCCCGCAACATCCCGCGCAAGATCGCGAGCTCTGCGAGCCGGCGAACGGACCCTCTGGCGGCCGGAAACCTCCGGTAGTAAGTAGGCGGACCGTGAAACAGCGCCGCCTGAGCTTCCATACGAGCAACCGCCTCGACGTCCTGGCGCAGCACCTGGCCGCGCGGCTGGCGGCGGCGCCCCTGCCCCCCTGGCAGGACGAGATCCTCGTCGTGCAGAGCCAGGGCATGCGCCGCTGGCTGAGCCTCGCCCTGGCCACGCAACACGGAGTTTGCGCGGGTACGGCGATGCCGTTCCCGCAGACGTTCGTTCACTCGCTCGCCGCGAGGCTCGGCGACGGGACCGCTCCCGCCTCCCACGACGCGTCGGCGTTCGGGCGCGGCGCGCTGACGTGGCGGATCTTCGCCGGCATGACAGATTGGCCGAACGACCCCGCCTTCGCCCCGGCCGCGCGCTATCTCGAAGAGGACCGCGACGGCCGCAAGCGCTACCAGCTCGCGCGTCGCCTCGCCGACCTGTTCGACAATTATCAACTGTTCCGGCCAGACATGCTGCTTGCGTGGGAGAAAGACCCGGCAGCGCTGCCGGCCTCTCTCGTCGAGGATCACGCCGGGACCGCGGCCTGGCAGGCGCGCTTGTGGCGCCGACTCGTCGAGTCGGCCGAGGAGCCGAGCCTGGCCGCGCGAATGACCTCGCTGATCGAGAAGCTGGAGACGGACGATCCGGACCGGCTGGCCGGCTCGCTGCCCCCACGCGTGACCGTCTTCGGCGTCAGCACGCTCGCACCGGTGTTCATCCGGCTACTGTCGGCCCTCGCTCGCAGCGTGCCGGTCGCGCTCTACTTCGTCAGCCCCACGCGCGAGTACTGGGCCGACATCCGCTCGCGCAGGGAGGCGGACCGCATCCGCGAACGGCTCGCGGCCGGCGGCGGATCCGATGAAGACGCTCACGTCGAAGAAGGTCACTCGCTACTCGCATCGCTGGGGGCGCAGGGGCGCGATTTCTTCTCTCTACTGCAGGACGCCGACCCGGACGGTACCGCCTGGCAGCCACTCGAGTTCGTGGACCCGGCCGGCAGCGGCACGCCTGCAAGCGCGCTGCACACAGTGCAGTCCGACATCCTCGATCTGCGCGGCACCGAGCCCAGCGATGAGGCGCAGGCCGCCGAGGACGAGCGTCCAGCTCTCACAGTCAACGACGATTCAATCGTCGTCGACTGCTGCCACTCCCCGATGCGCGAGATGGAAGTACTGCGCGACCGCATTCTCGATGCCTTCGAACGCGACCCCGATCTCCGGCCCGACGACGTGCTCGTGCTCGTCACCAGCATCGCCCGGTACGCGCCGTACATCGAGGCCGTCTTCGGTGTGCGCGAGCCCGGGATCCCCTTGATCCCGTTCAGCGTCGCCGACCGGTCGCCGGCCGAGGACGCCTCCCCCATCAAGGCTGTCCTGCGACTGCTGGAGGTGTCGGCGGGCCGTTTCGAAGCCGGCGACGTGATCGACCTCCTCGAGCTCGACATCGTGCGTCGGCGTTTCAACGTTGGCGCCGACGACCTGCAGTTACTGCGCGGCTGGGCAGAACTCACCAAGATCCGCTGGGGCATCGACGCCGGATGGCGCGAACGCGAGCTCGGCCTCGCGCGCATGGAAGCGAATTCGTGGAAATCGGGCATCGACCGGCTTCTCATGGGATACGCCGTCGGCGACTGCGACTCGCTCGTCGGCGGCATCGCCCCGGCCGCCGACGCAGCAGCAGGTGATCCGGATGTACTCGGATCGTTCACGGCCTTCGGCGAGACGGTGTTCTCCGAGCAACGCTCGTTGCGCTCCGCGGCGAAGCCGGCCGGATGGGCCGCGAACGTCCGGCGAGCCTGTGATCTGTTCCTCGCCCCCGCGCCGGAGGACGAGGCGGCCCTGGCGATCCTCAGGGCGGCGCTCGATGAGCTGGCCGTGTACGCCGAGCGAGCAGGGCTCGACGAGGAGATCTCCGCTGCGGTCCTGCGCGCCTGGCTCGGCGATGCGCTCTCCGACGATTCGAAGGGCCACGGGTTCATCGACGGACGGGTGACGTTCTGCGCACTCAAGCCGATGCGCACGATCCCGTTCAAGATGATCTGCGTGGCCGGTCTCGGCGATCGTGACTTTCCGCGGCGCGACCGGCCTGCCGGCTTCGACCTGATGGCAGCGGCACCGCGTCCTGGCGACCGCTCGCTGCGCAGCGACGATCGCTACCTGTTCCTGGAGACGATCCTGGCCGCACAGGAACGGCTCGTGCTCACCTACGAGGGCCGCTCCCAGACCGATACCAACGAACGCGCCCCATCTGTCGTCCTGAGCGAGCTGCTCGACCACCTCGATGCACGCTTCCTTCACGACGGCTCGCGCGACGGAGCCGGAGCCAGCGTCGTGGTCACTCAGGCCATGCATCCCTACGATTCGCGCTACTTCACGGGCACCGACCCACGGCTGTTCAGCTACTCCGCTGAGTACTGCGCAGTGTCCGCGGCGGCCGGCGACACCGAGCTCCGCGCTCCGCGGCCGGCGCTGAGCGTGCTGGCGACGACCGATGAACCGGCACAGCTTGGCCTGTCGCCGATCGACCTCGCCGAGTTCTGGGTGAACCCCAGCAAGGCCTACCTGGAAACGGCGCTGGGGATCGTGCTGCGCGAGCGGGCCGAGGAGGACGAGGACTCGGAGCCGTTCGAGCTCGACAACCTCGAGCGCTACGGGCTCGGGCAGCGCATGCTCGGTCGCCGGCTCGAAGCGGGCTCTCACGAGGTCGACGCTCCTGCCAAGGATCTTCAGGAAAGCGAGCTCGCGTGGCTTCAGGCCTGCGGCGAGCTTCCGGTGGGGGGCTTCGGCGCGGCCACGTATGCCGAGCTTGCCCGCAGCGTCGACGAGCTCGCAGCTCGAATCGGCGACGTGCCTGCACGATCGACCGAGATAATCGAGCTCAGCGGCCCCGGGTGGCGGGTCGCGGGGGCGCTCGACGGTCTCGCCGAGGACGGTCAGCTTCGCTACCGCTGCGCCAAGCTCAAGCACACCGACTACGTGCGCGCCTGGGTGCGCCACGTCGTCCTCAACGCGGCCACGGAAGAGGACGGCCGGAGCGGCGCCCGCACGCTCCTTCTCTACGGCACCGACGCCACGGTCTTCTTGAAGCCCCCGTCGCGCGCGCGAACGATCCTCGAGGATCTCGTCGCGGGCTACCGCGAGGGCATGACACGCCCGTTGCCGTTGTTCCCGGCAACGGCGTTCGCCTACGCGGAGGAGATCCTCAAGCAGGCAGCCGGTTCCGCACGCGCGACTCCTCGATCACTCGATCATGCACTGCGACGCGCGTGGCAAGGAAACGATTTCACGCCGGGCTTGGACCGGGACGACGCGCACATCGCCCTGTGCTTCCGCGATCTCGATCCGCTCGAGACCTTCGGCGACGAAGCGCGGGCGCTCGCCATGCGTCTGTGGCTACCGATCCTCGAGAGCTCGGAGACCCGATGAGCGACGATCGCCTGTTCGAAGTCGCCGATGCGCCGCTCTCGCCGGGCATCCATCTGGTCGAGGCGAGCGCCGGCACCGGCAAGACCTACTCCCTGGTGGGTCTGGTGTTACGCGCGCTGCTCGAGGGCAAGGTTGCGAGCGTCGACCAGGTGCTCGTCGTCACCTTCACGAACGCCGCCACCGACGAGCTGATCACACGAATCCGTGAGAGCATCGTACGCGCCCTGGCCGCGTTCGAACGCGGAGAAGTCCCCGCAGACGCACTGCTTCGGGGTCTGGTCGCTCGGCATGCGGACAACGGCGCGCGGACGCTGCGCGCGGCGTTGCGCGACTTCGACCGGATCGGCGTGAGCACGATCCACAGCTTCTGCCACCGCGTGCTGATCGAGACGGCGTTCGAGAGCGGCACGCCCTACGACGTGGAGCTCCTCGATGACGCCTCCCCGTTGCTCGAGCGCGCCGCCCACGACTTCTGGCGCACACGGCTCTACGGGCTCGACGGCGCGGTGGCCGCGCTCGTGGCGCAAGCCAAGCTCACGCCGGCCTCGCTGCTCGTGGACTACGAACTGTGGAAGCGCCATCGCAACACGCGCATCGTCCCGAAGGCTCGTCCACTCGACGAGGTCATCACTCCGCTCGCCGCCGCCGTGGCCAGGCTCCGGGAGTCCTGGGACCGCGGGCCGGTGGAGGAGCTGCTCGGCAAGCTGACGTTCAGGAAGAACACCGGATTCGGCGACAACGAGCGCGGCGGTCTGCTCGACGCGCTCGACGCGTTCGGCGCCGGCGCCGATGGCCACGTGACGGTCGCTGCGAGGTTCACCACGACGGAGATCACCGAGAGCCAGTACAAGCGCGGACGCACCGACCCTCCTTACGAGATTGCGGCCATCGATGCCTGCGATGCGCTGTTCGCGGCGCGCGCCGATCTGGCCCATGCGCTTCGCTGCGAGTTCATCGCCGACGTCGACCAGCGGCTCGATCGCATCAAGCGCGAGGCGGCTGTGTGGTCGCACGACGATCTCATTCGCCGTCTTCGCCAGGCACTCGACGATAAGGAGCGGACTCGCGCCGTCGCTCGCGTGGTGGCGCGCAAGTATCACATTGCGTTCATCGACGAGTTCCAGGACACCGACCTCGACCAGTACGAGATCTTCCGGAAGCTCTTCCCCGAACGTCCTGTTTATCTCATCGGCGACCCGAAACAGGCGATCTACGGGTTCCGAGGCGCGGACGTCTACGCCTACCTCAAGGCCAAGCAGGACGCGGTCGCCGCAACCACACTGCGTCGCAACCGTCGCAGCACCGAAGCGCTCGTCCACGCCGTGAACGGACTGTTCTCCGCGCGCGACCACGCATTCGCCGAGGAACGGATCCTCTTCCAGAACGCCGTCCCGGGTGAAGAGTCGGTCGCGCCGATCGAGGGCGACGATGGCAGGCCGCTCGAATGGATGTGGCTCGGAGAGCACTCGAGCAAGGCCGAAGGCGAACGCACGACGGTGGCCGCCACCGTGGACGAGATCGTGGCACTCCTCGACGGATCCGCTCGCATCGACGGTCGCGCGATCGAGCCTCAAGACATCGCGGTGCTCGTCGGCCGTCACACCGAAGCCCGCGCCGTGCGTACGGCGCTGGCTGTGGCCGGGGTGCCGGCCGTTCAGCGACGCTGCGGCGACATTCACGACTCCGAGGAGATGACCGAGCTCGCGAGGGTCGCCACCGCGGTCGTCGACCCGGCTTCGGTCTCGCGCGTGAAGGCGGCGCTGTCCACGCGCCTGTGGGGGCTCGGCCCGCAACAAATTCGAGAGGTCGGCGACGATGAGAACGAGTGGCAGGACGTCGTCGAGCTGCTCGCCATGCGTCGCGACATCTGGCTCGAGCGCGGATTCATGCGCATGATCGGCTCGCTTGCAGCGCGCCTCGCGATCCGGCCGCGGCTCGCGGCCTACGAGGACGGCGATCGGCGCCTGACCAATTTCCGCCACGCCGCCGAGATCCTGCACCAGGCCGAGCTCGAACAACATCTGTCTCCGGCCGGGTTGCTGCGCTGGCGCGCGCGCGAGAAGCAGCGCACGCGCGGGGGCCGCGACGCGGCCGAGCTACGCATCGAGCGCGAGGTACAGTCGGTGGAGATCGCGACCCTCCACGCGAGCAAGGGGCTTCAGTACGAGATCGTATTCTGCCCGTTCCTTTGGAGCGCGAAGGCCCTGGAGCCCGGCAAGCCCGCGCTGCGGCACGCCGACCTGGATCAGGTCGAGATGGACTGTGCGCCCGACAAGGGCGGGGAGTTCCTGACCGCCGCCGACAACGAGCGCCTCGGTCAGGACGTGAGGCTGGCCTACGTGGCGCTCACGCGTGCGCGACGACGCTGCTACGTGGGCTTCGGCCGGATCGGTCGCGCGGCAGGCGCCGGCGCGCTCGTCCACCTGCTCGATATCGACCGGTCGGGCGACGCCAGCGCCTTCGAGGACGGAATGCGGCGTCTCACCGACGCTCACGCCGGCACGATGCGGTCTCGCGACCTGTCCGAACGGACCGGCCCGCCGCAACGCACCGCCATCGTCGCCGAGCCCCGATCGCTGGCCGCCCGGTCGCTCGCGGCGTCCTGCCGTGAACGCCTGCGACCGTGGCAGGTCGTGAGCTTCAGCGCGCTGGCCGGAGGCGGTGGTGCGGAGATCCCCGACCGCCTCGACCCGTCCTCGCCCTCAGCCCGTGCCGGGCCGACCTCGCTCGCCGAGGAAGGTGTCGACGGCGGTCGCGGCATGTTCGGCTTCGCGCGCGGAGCGTGCGCGGGCACCTGCCTGCACGAGATCCTCGAGCACGTCGACCTAGCCGAGGTCACGCGCCCGACGACGAAGACGATCGTGGCCCGTCACCTCGAACGCCATGGCCTCGGCGCTCCTGGTCGCCACCGCGCGGGCGCCTCCGTCGACTCGCCGGGCGGCGCCTACGATCCTGCGGCCGAGGTCGCGGCGATGCTCGGCCGTCTCGCACAGGCCGAGGTGCCCGGAGAAGGCTTTCGGCTCGCCGACGCTCGCAACGTGAGCAATGAGTGGCAGTTCTACATTCCGATGGCCGGGCTGAGCCCGTCGCGGCTGGCCGCCGTGTTCGCCGCCCATGGTGGCGGTGGCCTCGCGGGTCGCTACGCGTCGGCGCTCGAGCGACTCGAGTCGGCCAGCGTGCGTGGCTTCCTCGTCGGCTTCGTCGACACCGTGCTCTCTCACGGTGACCGCTGGTATCTGGTCGACTGGAAGTCGAACTATCTCGGCGATGCGTTCACAGATTACGCTCCGGCTGAGCTCGAAAGAGCGATGATCGAGGCCGATTACGTGCTCCAGTACCACCTCTATTCGCTGGGCCTTCATCGCTACCTGCGCAGCCGTCTGCCGGGCTACGACTACGATCGGAACTTCGGCGGAGCACTCTACGTGTTCTTGCGCGGCATCCGCGACAGCGGCGCTACCGGCTGGTTTCACGACCGTCCATCTCGCGCGTTGATCGACGCGCTCGACACGTTCTTCGAGACGGGACAGATGC
>SPBQ01000531.1 GCA_004525875.1 Myxococcales bacterium | reverse complement strand
GTAGCCGGCGCCGCTCCCAGCTCGGCGTGCGCAGTAGTCCGCGGCCGATCACGAGCGGCAGGTCCGTCACGTCTAGCAGTCCGGGCTCGGCGCGACACACGTCGGGTAGCGCGTTGACGACGTGCGCGGCAGCCGTCGCATTGCCACCGCTCACGCGATCTCCGCCGGGGTACTCCGACTCGATCGACAGCTCGATGTTCGGCTTGCCCGTGATGCGCACACCGTGGGCACCGCGCCCGTCGGCCGAGCGCGGCCAGTGCGGCGCCGCATCGTCGTGAATACGCGTCACGTGCTCGACCACGATCGCCGGACGGCCCTCCACGATGCCCTGCACCTCGAAACGCAGCGCGCCCTGCGTACCCTTCTCGAAGGTGCCGACCGGCACCGTGACCGTCTCCACCAGCGGCAGTCGCTCCTCGACCTCGCGGATCTCGTCGAGCTCGACCCCGAGCGTTCGCGCCACGAGTCGGATCGTTCCGCCCCACACCATCGACGGCACGCCGGGCGACACCATCGGTGGCGGCGAGTCGAGTGGCGTACCGAACCCGCACAGATCACGAACGGCATCGGGGGCGTCGTAGGTCGAGTAGTTGAAGATCTCGATGCCGCGAATTTCGTTGATCTCCTCGCAGAACCCGCTCAGCACCAGCGGCAGGAGATGGTTGATGAAGCCCGGATCGATCCCCGACACGAACAGCGACGCGCCGCCCTCATGCGCCGCTGCATCGAACCGAGAGCGAACGTCGTCGGGCGCCGACTTCGGATCGTAGAGTGGGTAGACGGACGTCGAGACGACGTTGAGCCCCGCTCGCAAGCAACGCTCGATGTCGTCGAGCGCTTCGTCGGGGCGGAAATCGCCGGACGCGCAGTAGGCGACCGCGTCGACCCCCGAACCGAGCACGGCCGCAACATCACCGCTCGCTTTCACGCCGATCGGGGCAGCCCCACAGAGCTCGCCCGCATCGCGGCCGATCTTGTCCGGGCTGGCCACGATGACACCGGCCAGCTCCAGCTGCGGATTCGAGATAACGGTACGCAGCGCGGCCTGGCCGACGTTGCCGGTTCCCCACACGACGGTCCGGTAAGACATGCTCGGTTACATACGACGCGAGCCGTGGTGTGCCTACTCGTGCACGGCGCTTCACGAGCCGGTCGGCGCCTACGGGGCAACCTCGGCGAGCATCGGATCACCACGAAACAGCATCCGAAGAAGCAGATACGAGGCCAGCCCGACAGGACCGGCAATCAACGTCGCGATCAGGCAGGGCACCACGTAGACGTGTCGAATCCCGCGCCGGCCGGCATCGCGAACCTCCCACGCACCGATGAACAGGTCGAAGATCAAGTAGTGGACCCAGCCGGCCAGCGCGATCCACGGGCTGGTGAACATCGCCATGACGCCGCCGAGCGTAGTGAAGCCACCCCCTTGCGGGAGATCGGGATTGGCGATGAACGCCCAGACGTAGACGACGGCGAGCACGACGGGAACGAGCATCGAATGGACGATCCGCTGCGTCCACGGGCTGGTGGGCAACGCGATCAGCAAGGCCCACGCCGGCAGGATGCCGTAGTTGCAGACGAGGAAGACGTCGTGGACGCAGATCTCCGGCATCGGTTCAGTCGTCGAGAACCGCGCTGGCCTGGATCTCCAGCTTGAGCTGCGGGAGCACGAGCGAGACGACCTGGACTGCCGTGCGCGCCGGATACCGCTCGGGGAAGAACTTCGTGAAGATCTTGTCGACGGCCTGCGAGTCGCCGATGTCGGTATAGTACATCGTGAGCTGCGTGACGTTGGCGAGCGACGAGCCCGCGGCCTCGAGCACGTTGCGGAGATTCGCGAACGCCTGCTCGGCCTGGTCCGTGATGTCGTCGGGAATGCTCAACTCGGGGGTCACCCCCACCTGGCCGGACACGTCGACACGGCCGCCGGCGACGACGGCCTGGGAGAATTTGAAGGACTCGTAGATGCTTTCGGTACCGGGCGGGTTCACCAGTCGGACCTTCGAACCGGCGGCCGTGCTGGGCCTGATGGACGTGCTGGACATGGGAACTCCTCCTCTGGTCTGGACCCCGCCTCGTGTCGCGCGGCGACACGATTGCGCGGCGGTGAAACGCCACTTTCGCATAGCCGCGGGACCGTGGCATATTCCCCGCCACTCCTTATCGATCCCATACCCGTGGACGTGTAAAGGAAGCGCTATCGATGCCGAAGTCCCTCCCCTTCGCTGCCGCGAGAAACTGCGTGGTCGTGCTGTTG
>SPBQ01000109.1 GCA_004525875.1 Myxococcales bacterium | reverse complement strand
TATCTCGGTCGGCAGCCTCACGCACAGCGCTCGTTCGGTCGATCTCAGCATGGCCATCACGGCCGTCGGCCCGGGCGCCGTCGCGTGAGCGGAACGGTTGGATAGCGGGATGGCCGATTCGAGCGTTCGTTTCGAGCTCCTGCGGCACCTCGAGGCGGAGGCGGGCCGGGCGGGAGATGACGGTCGAGGCGGGTTCGTGTCCGGTAGGCGTATCGCCGATGCGCTGGGGGTTTCTCGCACAGCGATCTGGAAGCAGATCGATGCGCTCAAGCGCCGTGGCTACGAGATCGCGAGTCTTCGCTCGCGTGGTTACCGGCTGGTCGGTTCGCCCGATCGCATCGTGGAGGAACGTTTGCTGGCCGTGCTGGAAACGGCGCGGATCGGCCGGCGCGCGGTGTGTCTCGAGCAGACGGGCTCCACCAACAGCGACGCCGCGAGCCTCGGACGCGACGGTGCCGAGGAGGGCACGGTCGTTATCGCCGATGCCCAGAGCGCAGGGCGGGGGCGTCTGGGCCGCTCGTGGGTCTCGCGGCCGGGCGTCAACCTCTACATGTCGGTGCTCCTGCGTCCCGCCGTGCCGCCCGCGCTCGCGCCCCAGCTCTCACTCGTCGCCGGGCTCGCCGTGGCGGCCGCGCTCGAGGAGGCGCTCGGTGACGTCGGCCGGTCGGACCTCGAAACGCGCATCAAGTGGCCGAACGACGTCCTCGTGGGCGGCCGCAAGATCTGCGGCATCCTCACCGAGATCGAAGCGGAAGCCGATCGGGTGAGCTTCGTGGTCGTCGGCATCGGGGTGAATCTCAATTGCGGCACCGAGCTTTTCCCGCCCGAGCTGCGCGAGGGAGCGACCTCGGTGCTGCGGGCGAGCGGCGCGCGGGTCGACCGCACGCTGTTTGCCGCGCGGCTGCTGGTCGAGCTCGAACGGTTCTACGATCGCTTTCTGGACGAGGGGTTTGGTGCGCTGGTGGGTGCGTGGAACGACCGTGCGGCGCTGTCCGGCGCGCCGGTCACCGTGAGCGGCGCCGGCGAGGAAGTCTCGGGGACTTGCGTGGGGATCGACGTCGACGGCGCGTTGCTGGTCGATGAGGGGGGCGGAGCAGGCGCGCGCCGTATCCTGGCGGGGGATGTCACCATCGTCGGAGGATACGGCTGATGACCAAGCGCGAAGACGTCCGCAAGAATGCGCCTGTGATGGCAATCGATGTCGGCAATACGCACACGGTCATCGGGCTGATCGAGGGCGACGAGCTCACGCGTCACTGGCGAATCGTCACCGAGCCCGAGCGTACGGCCGACGAGTACGGTATGCTCATGTGGACGCTCTATCAGGCGTCCGGAATGCAGGTTCCCGACGTCAGGGGCGTGATCGTTTCCTGCGTGGTTCCGCCGATGGTCCGGGTGATAGAGGCGCTGTGCCGCGACTACTTCCACGTCGAGCCGGTGATCGTCGGACCGGGCGTGAAGACGGGGATGCCGGTGCGCTACGAGAACCCGCACGAGATCGGTGCCGACCGGATCGTCAACGCCGTGGCGGCGTACGAACGGACCCGGGACGTGACGATCGTGGTCGATTTCGGTACGGCGACCACCTTCGACTATGTGACGGCCAAGGGTGAGTACCTCGGTGGCGTCATCGTTCCGGGTATCGGCATCTCTCTCGACGCGCTGTACGCGCGGGCGGCCAAGCTGCCGCGCGTCGAGATCGTGCGCCCGCCGCGCGTGGTCGGCCGCAATACGGCGCAAGCGATCCAGTCCGGTATCGTCTACGGCTACGTCGAGCTCGTCGACGGCGTCGTGCGTCACATCGAAGAGGAAGAGGGCGTGGAGGCGCGAGTCCTTGCAACAGGTGGGCTTGCGCCATTAATTGCCGCGGAATCCCGCAAAATTCAGGAAGTGGACGAGTTCCTGACCATCGACGGGTTGCGGATCATCTACGAAAGGAATCAGAGCTGAGCGAGGAGGGATGTTTTGGCAACGGATGCTGCGAAAGTCCGTACCATCGCGATCACCGGGCAAGGCCATGCGGGCAAGACCTCGGTCGCCGACGCACTCGTCTTCGCCGCCGGCGGCAGCAATCGTCTGGGGCGCGTCGACGACGAGACTTCGGTGTTCGACACCGAGCCGGAAGAGCAACGCAGGCGAAGTACCATCACGACGTCGCTGTTCAGTGTCGCGTGGGACAAGCACCAGATCACGATTCTCGACACGCCGGGACAGGGGAACTTCATTCTCGATGCGCGTGACGCGTTACGCGGTGCGGCCGGGATGATTCTGGTCCTCGATCCCACGTCGGACCCTCGCGCCGAAATCGGCAAGGTCTGGTCGTGGGCGAGGGAGGACGGCATCCCCACGCTCGGCTTCCTCAACAAGCTCGACCGCCCCGAGATCAACATCGATGCATACCTGGCCCGGCTGGGTGACGCGCCCGAGGTGCGACCGACGCTGCTGCACCTGCCGATCGGAGCGGACGAGGGCTTCAAGGGTATGGCCAGTATCGTCTCCGGCAAGGCGTTCGTCTACGACGGTGCTGGCGGGAAGTTCCAGACGACCGAGGTCCCCGCGGATCTGACTGATCGTGTTGCGGAGCTCAAGGCCACGCTGGTCGAGGACGCCGCCGAGGGCGACGACGAGTTGCTCGAGAAGTACCTCGACGCCGGTGAGCTCAGCGACGAGGAGGGCATGACCGGCCTCAAGGCGGCGGTGCGTTCCGGATCGATGCTGCCCGTGCTGTGTGGCTCGGCTGCCGGCAATCTCGGCTTCCCGCAGCTTCTCGACGCGGTCGTCGCACTGCTGCCGGCGCCGATCGATCTGGGCGCCGCGACCGGTATCGATTCCGGTGGCAACACGATCGAGATCGCCCCCGATCCGAGCGGGCCTTTCTCCGGCTTCGTCTTCAAGACAGTGATCGATCCCCATGCCGGCCAGCTCTCGCTGGTGCGCGTGATGTCGGGTACGACCGCCGGGGACGCACAGCTGATCAACACCCGGGCGGATGACAAGGAGCGGTCGGGACATCTGTTGAGGCTCGACGGCCAGAAGACGCAGCAGGTCGACGGTGCGACGGTCGGTGAGATCATCGCCCTGGCCAAGCTCAAACACCCCCACTCCGGCGATACCCTGGCCGATCCCGCACATCCGGTGAAGATCCGGCCGTTCGCCGAGGCCAATCCGGCCATCTCTTTCGCGATCGAGGCGAAGAAGCGTGGCGAAGAGGACAAGGCCATGCAGGGCCTGCTGCGCATGTGTCAGGAGGATCTCGCGCTGAAGGTCGAGCGTGACGAGTCCTCCGGCGAGATCCTGCTGTCGGGCACCGGTCAGCTGCACGTCGAGGTTGCCTGCGAGCGCCTGGTCCGCAAGTACGGTGTCGAGGTGGAGCTGAAGGCGCCGAAAGTTCCCTACCGCGAAACGATCCGCAATAGCGTCAAGGCCCACGGGCGCTTGAAGAAACAGACCGGTGGCCACGGGCAGTTTGCCGACTGCCGTATCGAGGTGGAGCCCTTGGCGCGCGGCGGCGGGTTCGAGTTCATCGACAAGGTCGTCGGCGGCACGATCCCGCGCGGCTTCATCCCAGCGGTAGAAAAGGGCGTTCGTGCGGGCATGGAGAAGGGCGTGATCGCCGGCGCACCGGTCGTCGACGTCAAGGTGACGCTCTACGACGGCCAGTACCACGACGTTGACTCCTCGGAGATGGCGTTCAAGACCGCCGGCCGCATGGCGTTCAAGGAAGCGATGCAGCAGGCCCGGCCATGTCTGCTCGAGCCCTACGTGAACCTGGAGATCACGGTCCCCGACGAGTGCATGGGGGACGTGATGGGCGACCTGAACTCACGCCGCGCCAGGGTAGAAGGCATGACCCAGGTCGGCCACAACCAGGTCATCAAGTCCAAGGCCCCGATGTCCGAGGTTCTGCTCTACGCCTCCGATCTCACATCGATGACCAGCGGCCGTGGCTCGTTCGAGATCGGCTTCTCCCACTACGAGCAGCTCCCCGAGCACCTCCTCAGCAAGGTCGTCAAGGACAGCGGAGTGGAGCACCAGGGCGAATAGCCCGTTGCCATCGGCGTCGCCGCCTTGCGGAGATCGTGTTGGTCGTCAAGAAGCTGGGCCTGGCGGCCGTGACCACCTGCTTGGTGTTTCTGGCTGCCGAAGTTGCGCTGCGCCTGCTGCTGCCGCTGCAGGTGGACGTGCCCCATCTGCGCGTCTACCCGCAGGGCTTCTATACCTGGTACCCCGGCGCGCGCTTCACCTACCACAACCTTGCCGGGGTGATTCCGTCCTCGGCCGAGATTCGCATCAACGATGATGGGCTTCGCGGCGGGCCGATTCCCGCTTCCGGTCCGGAGGATCAGCTGCGCGTCCTCGTCCTCGGCGACTCCTTCACGGCCGGCGTACAGCTGCCCGAGGCGGAGATCTTCACGACAAGATTGGGAGAGCAGCTCCAGCAGTCGCGGTCGGGCGGTGTCGTCGTGATGAACGCGGGCTTCAACGGCGCGGGTACCGCACAGCAGGTACACTATCTCATCTACCGCGGGCTTGATCTGGAGCCGGACATCGTCGTTCTCCAGGCGACGGACAACGATCTCGACGACAACCTCGCGCAGTCGGGGCTGAGCCTGAGCCCCGACGGCCTGACTGCCTCACGGCGCGCCGTCGACCCGCCCGTGTGGCTGGCCTCCGCGCTGCGGGTTCGCGACTGGCTCGGCAATCGCAGCCTGGTCTTCTATCTCGGCTACCGATCGATCAAGCGATTGTCGGCAAGGGTGGGAACTCCGGTCGTCGCGGCGGCGTACGGCGCGAGCGGGGCCGCGGCCACATCATCAGAGGGCGACGCCGGCGCGCGTCTCTTCGCCGCACTCGCCGGCGAGATCGTCGATGCCGCGAATGATGTGGGCGCACCCGTCGTGCTCTTCTCCATTCCCGATGCGCTTCATCTGTCGGCCGAGGGTGAGCGGTCCGCGGCCGCGTGGCGCCTCCTGCAGGAGCGACTGCGAGCGTCCTCCGCATCACGGCACGATCGCGTCGACGTGCGCGAAGCGCTGCTCGCGGCGCAGGGCCGCGGCGAGCAAGCCTATCTCGCCGGCGATGGTCATCTCGGCCCGCCGGGCCACCGCGCCGTCGCGGACGTGCTCGGCGGTGCGATCCTCGCGCTCGCCGGCGCGCGTGAGCCGGTTGCGCAGGGGGCCCGCGCGCAGGTGGCCCGTCAGGCTGCGCTCGCTCGACTGCGCCGGCCACGGGATGTTCGCCCACCCCGGGAGATCCCGACCCGGCTCGAGGGAAACGGGGTGGAGCAACAGGGCGGCGGGTAGTTCCCGTTACTCGACGGTAAACGATGCTTCCAGCGGTAGGTCTGCCGACGACGGGCCGACATGCACGCCGTACTCGATCGTCTCTACACGCCAGCCGGGCAGCGTGACGTCGTAGTATGCCAGATGATCGACTGGGACCTCGATGGAGACCGTCTTTGTCTGACCGGGCGCGAGGCTCACCCGGGCGAATCCCTCGAGATCTCGGACGGGACGGTCCACGGAGGAGCCGACGGTGCTCACGTAGAGTTGCGCGACCTCTTCACCGGCCATGTTCGCGGTGTTGGTCACGTTGAACGTCACGCGTAGAGTGTCGTCGATCTCGAGATTTGAATCGACGATCGTCAGGTCGGAGTAGGAATAGTTGGTGTAGCTCAGCCCGTAGCCGAACGGGTAGCGGGGAGCGACCGCATCACGATCGAGCAGCCGGTAGCCGTGGTAGTAGTCGTAGGTAACCTCGTCCTGGTCGTTGATGAACGGCGGGAGGTCTGATTCCTGCACGGCCGCTACCAGTGGCAGCTTTCCGGAAGGGTTGGCGTCGCCGAAGAGGAGGTCGGCGATCGCGTTACCGCCCTGCATGCCCGGGTACCACGCCATCAGCAGCGCCTCCACCTCGTCGATCCAGCCCTCGACCCCGATCGCGCTGCCGCCCTCCAGGACGACGATGGTCCTCGCGTTGAGCGCGGCGACGGCGAGAATGAGCTGCTCTCGATCCAGGGGAAGCGAGTAGGAATCGCGGTCGCCGGAGCCGACGAGCTGCTCCCCCTCGTCGCCGGACGTCAATCCCGTGACCACGACAACAGCATCGGCCCCAGCGATCGATGCCATGCCGCCGGGCGTGCTGGGATCGGCGACGTGGGTGATCGTGACCGCACCGCTGCGGGCCTGCATGCCCTCGAGCACCGTTACGATCTCGGTCGGTGCCACGTTGCTGCTCCCGCTATCCCCGATGTTCTCCTCGTCTGCCAGCGGTCCGGTCACGACGATCTCCGTGAGCAGCGCGCGGTCGAGCGGGAGCGCCGCGGCTTTGTTCTCGAGCAGTACCGAACCCTTGAGGGCGGCCTCGAGAGCGAGATCGACGTGGGCCGGCGACTCGACGGCGTCCGGCTGCGGTAGCGGCGGGTCGGTGTCGAGCCGGAAGCAGGGCTGGGCGCGCAGGATGCGGCGCAACGCGCCGTCGATCACGGACTCGTCGATGTCTCCGAGGTTGACGGCGTCGATCAGCGGCTGTCCGTAGATCAGCGGGATCGGCATCTCGATATCGAGGCCGGCGAGCGCCGAGGGCACGGTGTTGTGGGTGCCGAAGATCCAGTCGGACTCGACGAACCCACGAAAGCCCCACTCGCCCTTGAGGATATCCGAGAGCAGATGTGAGTTCTCGGCGCAGTAAGCGTCGTTGACCAGATTGTAGGCTGACATGACGGAGGCCACGTCGGCATCCTCCACGACCATCCGGAAGTGCGGTAAGTAGATCTCGCGAAGTGTGCGCTCGTCGACTGTGACGTCGACGGTCATGCGCGTGTCCTCGATGCTGTTGACCGCGAAGTGCTTCACGCTCGAGATCACGTGCTGCTGAGCGCCCTTGACGAACGCCACGCCCATGCGTCCGATGTGCAAGGGGTCCTCGCCGTAGGACTCCTGCGAACGTCCCCAGCGTGGGTGGCGGATGACGCTGGTGACCGGGGCGAGGATCACGCTCGCCCCCTTGGCGCGCGCCTCCAGGCCGATGGCCTTGCCCACGCGTCGCTCGAGGCCGACGTCCCAGGACGCGCCCCGCGCGATGGCGACCGGAAAAGCACTGCCGTTGCCAGCGAACAGGCTCACGCCGCGCGGCCCGTCGAGCATGCGGAACCCAGGGATGCCGAGCGCGGCGTTGCCCGCTGTTCCCCAACCGCTGCCCGTGAGCGAGCTGTTGCCATGCATCTGTATGACTTTCTCCTCCAGGCTAAGCTTGGCGAGGAGATCGTCGATGCGCCCCTCGACGGCTTGGTGCGAATCGCCGCAGAACGCGCCGTCGCCGTATACCGTGAGGGAGGCGGCGTCGGCCGAGGCGTCGGTGATCG
>SPBQ01000493.1 GCA_004525875.1 Myxococcales bacterium | reverse complement strand
TTGATGTTCCACGCACCGGTCGGCTCCGAGCACGACTACGTGGAGCTCACCAACACGGGCACGGGGCCGGTGGATCTCACCGGCTTCGCCTTCACCGACGGCATCGATTTCACGTTCTCCGCCGGCGTGCTCGCCCCCGGCGCCCAGGTTCTGGTGGTCGCGGACAGCGCGGCGTTCACGGCGCACTACGGCGCCGGCAAACCGGTCGCGGGCCAGTACGCGGGCGGACTGAGCAACGGCGGCGAGAAGCTCCGGCTCGAGGACGCCACGGGCAATGCCTTCGTGGACCTGAGCTACGACGACCGCTGGGTTGCGGCGGCCGACGGCGGAGGCCGCTCCCTCGTCGCACGCGATCCCTCGCAAGATGCGACGCTGTTCAGTACGGCACAGGGCTGGCGGGCCAGCGGCGCGCAGGACGGTTCTCCCGGCAGCCCCGAGCCCACGCTGTGCAGTAACGGCCTCGACGACGACGGCGACGGCGACGTCGACGCGGCCGATCCGGGATGTGCCGACGGGCTTCAGGATGACGAAAACCCGGCCTGCGACGACGGACTGGACAACGACGGGGACGGCGCCATCGACACGGCCGACGACGGCTGCACCGATGCTTCCTCGGACTCCGAGGAGCCGGCATCGGTCGATCCCTTCCTCTGTTACAGCGCTCGCGAGAACGCTGCCGACGCGAAGTTCGAAGACGTCGACGCCGAGCTCACCGACGCGGTGACCGGCTCGGTCCTGCACAGCGTGCGCAAGCCGGCCTCGCTCTGCCTGCCGGGCTCGCCGGGCAGCGCCGACGTCGCCGACGGCGAGACCGATCTCGTCGCCTACCAGATCCGGGGCGCCTCGGGCGAGCCACGGCCGGCCGACCGCGCCGGCCTTCTGGCGGAGAACACGTTCGGGCCGATCTTCGTCGATACCGGCAAGGCGGATCTGCTGCTCGTCCCCGCCTCGCACTCGACGACGGGGTCGGCCCTCGCACCGGCGCCGGGCTCACACGCGGTCGACAGTTACAAATGCTACCGCGTCAAGCTTTCGAAGAGCCTGCCCCAGTACTTCCCATCCGGCGCGGAGCAGCGACTCACCGACGCTTTCGAAGATCGTCAGTACAGACTCAAGAAGCCCAAGCGACTGTGCTCACCGGTCAGCATCGACGGCTCGGTCATCGAGAACGGCGAAGGCCACATGATGTGCTATCCGGCCCGTCGCAACGACTTCAGCCCCGTCCACACCCCCCGTACCGGGATCAGCGTCGCCGATCGATTCGGCGACTTGCTCCTCGACACCCGGCGCGAAGCGGAGATCTGCGTTCCGACCCGGATCCTCCTGTAGTCCGCTACGCGACCGCCGCGTTGCGCGTTCTCCAACGCGCCGTCGGCATCAACGTGGAAATCTTCTGCCCCTCCTAGTGGAGAGCGGCACGCAGATCTCCGAGACCTTTCGCGTATCGAGACGCAGCGGGCCCAGTGCGTCGTTCACGTGCACTCCCAGTCTCACGCGATGCTTGGGCGCGTCGCGCGCCCGCCGGGCCGCGTAGCACACGAGCCCGCCGTCGGGGTTGTTGACACCCGCGCCGTTCATGTCGGCCGCCACGCAGAGCTCGGTCGGCTTCTTCAGATCGTAGAGTCGATCCTCGAACGCTTCGGCAGCGCGCACCTGGACGCCCCTGGGAAAATACTTCGGCGTAGCGGGTGAGCGCGTCACCTTGTAGCACTTGTAGTGATCGACGGAGTGCGAGCCGGCAACGGGCGCGGGAACCGCGGAGTCCGCATCGAGCGCGGCGGGGACGAGCAGTCGCTGGGGCCGGCTGGTCTCGAGAAAGATCGGGCCGAGCGCGTCGACGAAGGTTCGGGTCTGCTTCTGATGGACGGGCGTGCCTGCGGCTTCGCCGATGTTGTACGCCGTCAGGTGGATCGCCGGGTCGACGATGGCTGCGCCGTCGATCGACGACGGCAGGCATATGCCGCTCGCCGCTCGAGCGAGGTAGGCGCCCGGCGGATCGAATGCATCATCGAGCGACACCATCACGGGTCGGAACGGGCCTGCCAGGGCCGCGGACCGCGCCGAGTAGCAGGTGAAGCGGTCGAGGCCGGGGAATGCCTCGGTCTCACCGTACCGCTCCGCGCACTGGGGGTCGGCCGTATCGACGAGACCATCCTCATCGTTGTCGTCGCCGTCGTCGCACGCCGGGTTCTCGGTATCCTGCGACGCGGTCTCGCAACCTGGGTCGGCCGGGTGATCGATGAGCCCGTCACCGTCGTTGTCGACGGTATCCGAGCACATCGGCAACTCCGGCCGCCCCGGCGAGCCGTCGATCAGCGGGCTCGGGCGCCAGGATTCGCGCGAGGAGTACGCGGATACGGGTCCCGCGACGTCGACGATCGTCAGCGAACGTCCACCGCCGTCGGCTTGCGGGTACCAGCGATCGCCATAACGGAAATCCACCATGCCGCTACCGTCGGCCCGTTCGAGCCGAACGCGGTCACCGTCGTTGTCGAACCGGCCGTCGTACTGCCCCACCACCGGCAGCCCCGCGCCGTAGCGTGACTCGAAGGCGGCCGTGTCGGCCACCACCAGAACGTGCGCCGCAGGCGCGATGCTCGAAGCTGCGAACGTGAAATCGATCCCGCGCGTGAACCGCAGGCCGGTGAGATCGACAGCACCCGCGCCGACGTT
>SPBQ01000144.1 GCA_004525875.1 Myxococcales bacterium | reverse complement strand
TCGTCGGCGGAGACTTCGACGAGGAGTTCCGCATCCTGCGACCCGACGGCACGATCCGCTGGATCCGCGACCAAGGCTTCATGGTCCGCACCGGCAAGCAGCCGGGGCGCATCATGGCGGGCCTGGCCAACGACATCACCGCCGCCAAGGAAACGGAGGAAGCACTGCGCGACAGCAACGAAGAACTCGAGGTCTTCGCGCAGACGATCTCGCACGACCTGAAGGCCCCCCTGCGTGCCATGGAGGCGTTCGCCGTAGCCCTCGGCGAGGACTACGGGGATAGCCTCGACGAGCGTGCGCGGACCTACCTCTCCCTGATCGCCGACGGCGCCGCACGGATGGACACGCTGCTCAACGACCTGCTGCAGCACGCCCGTCTGGGCCGCTCGCTCGCCGATGACCGCGTCGACCTCGGAGCGGTCGTGACGCGCGTGCTCGAGGGGCTCAGCCCGCAGCTCACCGATCGCGACGCGCGCGTCGAGGTGAGCGAGGACCTACCCGTCGTCTGGGGCCATCGCTCACTGCTCGAGACTGCCATCCAGAACCTCGTGACGAACGCGGTGAAGTTCGTCCCCGAGGATCGTCGCCCGCAGCTCTCCATCGGCATCCAGACCGATGCGAACGCCCATCATCTGTTCGTCCGCGACAACGGCATCGGCATCGAGCCGAACCATCACGAGCGAATCTTCTCGATCTTCGAGCGTCTGCATCCGCGTGAGGCCTATCCCGGCACGGGCATCGGGCTGGCCATCGTCAAGAAGGCGGCCCGTCTGCACGGCGGCGACGCGACCGTGGAATCGACACCCGGCCAGGGTAGCACGTTCTGGCTCACGCTGCCGCGCCGTGCCGAGGAGGGCTATCGCGCCGGTGACGCTGCCGCCTGACACGCGCCGCGGCGAGACTGGCTCGCCGGAGATCCTCCTCGTCGAGGACGAGCGGGCCGATGCGCTCCTGATCCTGCGGGCGCTCGAGCGCTGCGGCGTCGACGGCCATATCCGGCTGATCGACGACGGCGAGCGCGCACTCGACTACCTCATCGGAGCGCCCCCCTACGACGATCGACAGCGCTACCCCCTGCCTCGCCTCGTGCTCCTCGACCTCAAGCTGCGAAAGATCGGCGGCATCGACATTCTGCGGCGACTGCAGACGGCCGGTGCGAAAGACCGCGTCCCGGTCGTCGTTCTTTCCTCCTCGGCGCAGAACGCCGATATCGAGAACGCCTACCGCTACGGAGCCAACAGCTACCTGGTCAAGCCGGTGCGCTTCGCGGAGTTCTGCGAGCTGGCCGACCAGATCCGGTCCTACTGGCTGTCGACCAACGCTCCGCCGCGCTCTTCGGACCTGTGACGGGCGCGCGGGGGCCCTCCCCCTCAGGCCAGCGCCTCGACGATCTTTTGCAGCGTATCGCGCGCATCACCGAACACCAGCACCGTGTTCTCTGCGGTGAATAGCTCGTTCTCGATGCCGGCGAAGCCGGGATTCATCGAGCGCTTCAGGACGATGCATGTGCGCGCCAGGTCGGCGTTGAGCACCGGCATGCCGTAGATCGGGCTGCCCGGCGTGTTCTTGGCGGCCGGGTTTACGACATCGTTGGCACCGACGACGAGCGCGACGTCGGTGTTGCTGAAGTCCTCGTTGATCGCCTCGAGCTCGAGCAGCTGGTCGTACGACACATTCGCCTCGGCCAGCAGCACATTCATGTGGCCCGGCATACGGCCGGCGACGGGGTGGATGGCGTAGCGCACCTGCACGCCCTCGGCCTCGAGATGGTCGCTGAGCTCGCGCACGGCGTGCTGCGCCTGCGCGACCGCCATCCCGTAACCCGGACAGATGATCACCGAACTGGCGCCACTCATCAGCATGGCAGCGTCGCCGATCGTGGCCTCGCGAACCCCCTGGCCGCCCGCGCCCACGGCCGCCGTCGGCGCATCGGCGACCTTACCGAACGCACCGAACAGCACGTTGGCGAAAGAGCGGTTCATCGCGCGGCTCATGACGATCGACAGGATGAAGCCCGAGGCACCGTCGAGCGCGCCCGCGATGATGAGCACGTTGTTCTCGAGCGCGAAGCCTGTCGCCGCTGCGGCCAGCCCGGCGTAAGAGTTCAGCAGAGCGATGACCACCGGCATGTCGGCGCCACCGATCGGCAGCACGAGCAGCACGCCGAGCGTGACGGCCACGAGGAACAAGGAGTAGAACGCCCACTGCTGGTGAGGATAGACCGTGAGGAGCACGAGCAGCGCGACGGTCGTGAAGAAGATCACGACGTTCGCCTGGTTCTGAAGCGGGTACGTGATGTTACGACCCGGGATGACCCCCTGGAGCTTTCCGAACGCCATCAGGCTGCCCGTGAACGTCAAGCCGCCGAACAGCACCTCGAAACCGATGGCACCCATCGTCATGTGCTCCATGTGCGCGTGGTGCCGGTAATACTCCGAGACGCCCACCAGCGCCGCGGCCAGCCCGCCGAACGAATGCGAGAGCGCGATGCGTTCGGGCATCTTCGTCATCGGGATGAGGGCCGACATCGCGATACCGATGGCGGAACCGATCACCCCCGCGATGATGATCCACTTGTAGGTGCCGGCGACGACGTCGGGGTGGAGTAGCGTACCGGCCACCGCGGCGACCATTCCCAGCTCGGCCAGGAACACGCCACGTCGTGCGGTCTCGGCGGTGGTCAGCCCGCGGATCCCGAGGATGAACAGGACCGACGCGAGCAGGTAGAGAAGCTCGATGTAGAGGTCCACTAGGACTTACCCCCGCGGCCGCGCTTCCTGAACATCTTGAGCATGCGATCGGTGATGAGGACCCCACCGACGACGTTGATCGTTGCAGCCAGCACGGCGATGAAGCCGAGCACCGTGCTGACGTCGTTGTACTGCCCGCCGGCGGCAACGATCGAGCCGACCAGCGAGATGCCCGAGATCGCGTTCGTGAACGCCATGAGGGGTGTGTGCAGGAGTGGCGGCACGCCGCTGATCACGCCGTAGCCGACGAAGCCCGCAAGCATGAACACATAGATACCGAAGAAAATCTCTCCAGGCATGACACTTACCTCTCGTGGAACTCCCTCGAATTCCGTCGAATCCCGCCAACACAGCGGACGGGGCTCATCTCAGGCCCCGACCAGCTCGGCGACCTGCTCGTCGACGATCTTACCGTCGTGCGTGAACACCGAACCGCTGACGATTTCCTTGCCGAAGTCGTATTGGAGGCTGCCGTCCGTGGCCAGGTAGATCAGCAGCTTCTCGATGTTGCGCGAGAACATCTGGCTCGCGTCGAACGGTACCTCGCTCGGCAAGTTGGTCGGCCCGACGATCGTGATCCCGGCCTCGATGACCACCTCGCCCGGCTTCGTGAGCTCGCAGTTGCCGCCCTGCTCAGCCGCCAGATCCACGATCACCGAGCCCGCTCTCATGCGCCGGGCCATATCGGCCGTGAGCAGGCGCGGCGCCGGCCGGCCCGGAATCAGCGCAGTCGTGATGCAGACGTCGGTGTGCTCGAGATGCCGGGCGATGACCTCATTGGCGCGCTTCTGCTGCTCCTCGGAGACGTCCTTCGCATATCCGCCCGCGGTCTCGGCGTCCTCGGCGGATTCGACCTCGACGAACGACGCACCGAGGCTCTCGATCTGTTCCTTGACCACCGCACGAACGTCGTACGCCTCGACGACGGCCCCGAGACGGCGCGCGGTGCCGATGGCCTGCAGGCCTGCCACGCCTGCGCCGAGCACCAGCACCCGCGCAGCCTCGATACGGCCGGCCGCCGTCATCATCAGCGGGAACAGCTTCGGCAAATGCGCGGCGGCGACGAGGACGGAGCGGTAGCCGGCCACCGTGCTCTGCGAGCTGAGAACATCCATCGACTGGGCCAGCGTGATGCGCGGTACGCGGTCGAGCGCGATGCCCGTGACCTTGGCGTCGCGTAACCGGCGGACAAGATCATGGCTCACGAGCGGGAACATCAATCCCACGGCCGCTGCTCCGGCGCGCATGCGCCCGACCTCTTCGCTGGTGGGTGCGTTCACGTGCAGGATCACATCCGCCGAGGACAGGACCTCGTCGGCCGAGGAGGCGATCGTGGCGCCCGCCTCCTGGTAGACCGAGTCGAGGAAGCTCGCCGCCACGCCCGCTCCGCCCTCAACCAGCACGTCGAACCCTTTCGAACGCAGACGCTTGACGCTCTCCGGCACGAGAGCGACACGCCGCTCGCCTGCCCGTGTTTCCTTCGGTACGCCGAGTTTCATCGCAGACATGCCTCGCTGCCGTCTCTATTGCAGTGATCGATACCGGACCCGGTTCTACGTGGATCAAGCCGCGAGAAACTAGCCAGCCGGCGGGCCTGCTTCAAGACGGCGCCGTTTCAGAGCTCCGCAACGGCGGCAGCGGCGACCCATCCGCGCAACCCGTCGTCGCGGCGCAGCTTGAGCCAGCCCTCGCGGCGGCCTCCCACCATCAGGACTTCGCCCTCGGCCGCCTCGAAGTACTCGACCCCGGTGGTCGAGGGCTCGTAGCGCGCCACGGCCCCCCCCGGCGCCACGACCACGGCGGCATCCACGAGATCCACAGTCGCCAGCCGGTAACCGAGGTTCAGCGTGGTGAATAGCAGGACGAGCCCTGCCGCCCAGCTCGCCTGCCCTAGCCCACGCCGCATGGAAGGAACGACCGCGCGAGCGACGAGCAGCGAGGCGAGCAACCACCACACGCCGAGCGCCACGACAGCGATCTCGTCGGCCGTCGCACGACCGGCGAGTGGGAACACCACGCGCGCCCATACCGGTACGTCGAGCCGCGCCGTCCCGGCCGTCTCGAGCGCGAAATCCCGGTTCGTGTCGACGTCCGGGTCGCGCGGCAGTGCACGCCGCGCCCGTTCGTAGTTGAGCAACGCCATGCCGAGCTCCGATCGCTTGAAGTAGGCGTTGCCGAGGTTGAAGTAGAGGCCGCCCGATCCGCCCCCGGCCTCGGCCGCGCGCTCGTAGCGGGCGATCGCGCGCACGTAGTCACCCTCGCCGTACGCGCTGTTGCCCTCGAAGAACAAGGCCACCGGATCGGCGGGGTCGACGGACATTACGAGAGAGCCGGTCGTCGCAGCCGGCTCGCTCGCCCGCGCGCCGCCCGCGCCAGCCGCTGCCAGCAGCAATAGCAGGACGACTGCGCCGATACCGAGCCGTCTCGCAAGCACACGCTCCCCATCGATCGCATCCACGAGCGCCCGTGCAAGCGCCAGCGCGGCCTCGCGATCCGACACGGCGGCGCCGGGACCGGCGTAGCGCACATGCTCGGTCTTCTCGAAGAAGCGGGCTGCAGCATCGCGGGCCTCGTCCTCGACACCATTGCCGTCGAGGGCGGCCAGCACGCTCACGCGATCGACGGCACCCGGCGGCAGATCGAGCTTCGCGCACAGGTACTCTGCCACGGCCGCGGTGAGATCGTCGTGGAAACCCGCACCGACACCGGCCGCTCCGCCGAGCTCCCCGAGCCTCCGACGGACGTCCCTACCCGCGCGCCGGAACCTGCCGATGCGCGGATCGGACGCGAGCCGGTCGCGACGGCGAACGTACAGCGACGCCCCGACGTAGATCAGCAACGGAAACGCGACGCCCATGGCGAAAGCCGGCCTCATCGCGAGCGGCCGCCGTCCGGTCCGACGGCCGGGGCGGTCCTTGATGTAAACGATGTCGCGCCCGAGGAGCGTCTCCCGCGGAGCCCGGACCTCCAGTCCGGACTCGCCCGCGCGACTCGCGAAGACCGCGGCGCCACGCGACGGCTCCGCCGCCGCCACGCTGATGGGGAACGGCCCACGAACGATCGTCTTGTACTCACCCGCCTCCGGGTCGAAGTATCCGAACGTGAGCGCCGGCAGCTCCACCTCCCCGTCACGACGCGGGATGACCACCTGCTCGGTAACGACCGTCTGCGGCAGATCCTCCTGGGGAGCGGGCAGCGGATCGTAGGCGCGCAGGCTCTCGTTCTCGACGTACACGGGCGGGTGCACCCCGCTCAGGTTGCCGGCGCCTGAGATCAGCGTGCGCACCGTCACCGGATCACCGGCTGCCACCGCGTCGGGTCCAATCTCCACGTCGAACTCGAAGCTCCCGATAGCGCCGCTGAAATCGTCCGGTCGGCCGTCGGCGGGCAACGCGCGCACCGTGAGCTCGACCGGTTCCGAGCGCAGGTCGACGGTCTTGCGTTGCCGCAGCCCGAGCGAGAATCCCCCGAACGGACGCCCACGATCCCGCGGGTTCTCCTCGGTGACCGTCACCTCGATCGTCACCGGTCCTAGTGTCACCACGCCGGGACGGACG